>NZ_DBHHEV010000081.1:0-10466 GCF_057238965.1 Peptidiphaga sp. | reverse complement strand
CGTAGTTGAGGAAGGAGGCGTCGGACTCGTCGGCCTCGGCGACGAACGCCCTGCCTCCCCCGAGATGGCTTCCGCCGCCCGCGCCGACGACGCTCCCGCCGATGGCCCACGAGGGGTCGAGGCCGACCTCGCGCAGCGCCGTCGCGATCATCGCCGACGTCGTCGTCTTTCCGTGGGCCCCGGCCACGGCCACGAAGTCGCGGCCGCGGGCGGCCAGGGCGAGGGCCTGCGACCGGTGGAGGATCTTCTGCGAACGCTCGCGCGCTGCGGCGAGCTCCGGGTTGCCCTCGCGGATGGCCGAGGAGACGACCAGAACGGCGTCGGCGGGCACATGCCGGGCGTCGTGCCCTATCGACACGGAAATTCCCTCGGCTGCCAAACGCCGCGTCGTCTGGGACTCTTTCGAGTCCGACCCCGAGACCGCGGCGCCGGAGGCTGCCAGGAGCTCCGCCACGACGCTCATGCCCGCGCCTCCGATTCCTACCAGATGGTACTTCTCTTGCAGCGCGTCGGGCGAGGCCTCCCCCGTCCTGGCATCCTTCATCGCATCTCCCCCGTTTCTTCGATGAGTCGGGCCAAACGCCTGTCGGCGTCTACAGGCATGAGCTCGCTCAGGGCGCTCGACATGGCCGCGAGCCTGTCGCCGTCGAGCACGAGCGGAATGATCTCGTCCGTCACGTTCTTCAAGCTGAAATCGCGGTCGCGGACGAGGCGCGCTCCCCCGGCTCGGACGGCTTCGGCCGCATTCTTTTCCTGCTCGCCGTTGCCTATCGGCAGAGGCACGAAATAGCCCGGAATGCCGAGGGCCGCAAGCTCAGCGACCGTCCCGGCGCCGGAGCGGCACAGAACGAGGTCGGCCACCGCATAGGCCAGCTCCATCTCCGTCAGGTAGTCGATCACCCGGTAGTTCGCAGCCTTCGCGCTCGCCTTGCGGACGGGGCCGTCTTTCCCTCGCCCGGTCAGGTGGAGGACCTGAATTCCCGCCTCGTCGAAGGCCGGAGCCGCCTGAACGAGTACGTCGTTCAAATGCTTGGCGCCGAGGGATCCTCCGGTGACCAGAAGGGTCGGCAGGGCGGGGTCGACCCCCAGCTCCTCGGCCGCCGCGACATGGGCCGATCCGCGAGCCTCGGCGTCGTCGCGCAGCGCCGCCAAGTCCGCGATCTTCTGGCGCAGCGGCAGGCCGACCACCCGCGTCGTGCCGGACGAGGCCGACAGGCGGGTCGATCGGAAGGTCAGGGCGACGACGGCGGCCTTCCGCGCACCGTACCTGTTTGCGAGGCCGGGCTTGACGTTCTGCTCGTGCACGACGAAGGGAAGGGAGCGCTTGCGCGCCGCGGCGTAAAGCGGGGTCGATGCGAAACCGCCGAAGCCGACAGCCACGGCCGCGCCGGCCTCGTCGAGGACCTGGCCGGCCTTGGCGACGGCGCTCTTGTACTTTCTCGGGAACTCAAAAAGGCGCTTCCCGATTCTGCGAGGGAGCGGAACGCGGGGAATTTCGACGAACTCGATGCCGGCGGCGGGAACGAGCTCGGCCTCCAAGCCTTCCTCGGTGCCGATCGCGCAGACGTCGATGCCCCGTTCCGTCAGGGCCTTCGCCGTCGCCAGCAGGGGATTGACGTGGCCGGCGGTTCCGCCGCCCGCCAAAACGACTTTCATACTCATCCTTTCACTACGGCGCGTACGCGATGGGCCAGGCGTCCGCGCACGCGGAAGGATTCCCTGACTCCCGGGGCCGAAAGCGCGCACGAAACGGCGAATCCGACGGCCAGAAGGCACGCGATGACGGCGGAGCCCCCCTGTGAAATGAGGGGAAGCGGCACTCCGAAAACAGGGAAGACGCCCGTTACTACGAGCATATTCGCCATCGCCTGCCCGCACATCCACACGGCTATGCCGCCGCATGCGAGCCTCGCGAATCGCGACGGGTGGTAAGTGGCGATTTTCATAAGTCCGAAACCGAGCACGAAAAACATGGCGACGACGACGAGGCAGCCGAAGAGCCCCAGCTCTTCGCCGATGACGGCGAAAATGAAGTCGTTCTGCGCCTCGGCGAGGTTTCCCGGCCATTTCTCGATCCCGGTGCCCAGTCCGCGCCCCGACAGCCCGCCGGACCCAAAGGCCCACAGGGCGAAATCCGACTGGGTCGGGTCCGTCGAATCGGGCAGGCTCGCGAGATTGGCCAGATACTCTTTGATGCGCGTCAGGCGCGAGGGGCTCATGGCCACCAGCACGGCAGCGCCGAATACGGCCAACGCCCCGCCGGCGACATAGTAATGGCTCGGCATCCCGGCCAACCAGAATATGCCCGCGCAAATGAGGGCGAAGACCATGGCCGTGCCCATGTCGAAGCCGAGGAGCACGGCCGCCAAGGCGAGCGCGGCGCCCGCGGCGACGGGAAGCCTGTGGGCTCCCCTCCAACGCTCCGGCAAAATGCCCCAGGAGGGCATGAAGAAGGAGTGAATGCCCCAGTCGTTCGTCCGGCTCCTGCCCAACTGCGCGGCTATCCAAACAATCGTGGCGAACTTCAGGAATTCGGACGGCTGGATGGTGAAGGGGCCGATCTTCAGCCAATTGAGGTTGCCCGCCACGTCCTTGCCGAGCGGGGTGACGACGGCGCACTGCAGGGCGATGCCGGCGGCGAAGATCCAGTTGGCAGCGCGCAAAAAGACGCCTGCCGGCAGGAAGACGGCGACGGCTCCGACGGCCAGGCCGATCGCCGCGTACATAAGTTGGCCGTTGGCCGTTGTGAAGGCCAAAGCCTCCCCGTTGATCCGCGCGTTTCTGATGGCCGCAGGGGCGGTGGCCGAATAGACCATGACGATGCCGATAACCAACAGCGCGCACGCGGAGACGAGGATGAGGGAGATCGCCCGATGCATCTGGTCGCGGACGGTCTCGGCGGGGTAGGCGGGCTCAGGCCTGCGGGCCTCCGCCTTCGCCTTGGCGATTCCGACACCGTGGGCGCCCTTGAGCCTGACGAGGGCGCCGCCGGCCTTCGGGCGCCGGCGTTCGCTGTCGGTGCGTTCGCTGTCAGTGCGGGCGCTGTCAGTGCGGGCCATCGTTCCTCCTTGCGGCCTCGGCGAATCGCTCCCCTCGCTCGGCGTAGGAGGCGAACTGGTCCATCGACGCGCACGCCGGCGCAAGCAAAACGACGTCGCCCCGGCGGGCGTGGGAGCGGGCGGCCGCGACGGCGTCGTCCATCGGCTCGGGCGACGCCGGATCGATGTACGTCACCGGAACGTCGATGCCCGCCAAAGCGCTTTTCCACGGCTCCTGGTCCACTCCGATGACCACGACGGCGCGGAGCTTTCCCGAGACGTCCGCGACGAGGTCTTCGAAACGCCCGCCCTTGGCCAAGCCCCCGACGATCCACACCGTCGTCCCGTCCGCCTGCGCCCCGAGGCTCGCCCTGGCGGCGTGGGCGTTGGTCGCTTTGGAGTCATCGACGTAGCGGACGCCGTCGACCGTCGCTGCGAGCTCAATGCGGTGGGCCCCCGGGCGGAACGCCCGCAGCGCGGAGCGCACGTCCTCGGGCGCCACGCCGGCCGCCCGTCCCAGGGCAGCCGCCGCCATGGCGTCGCAGACGATGTGCGCGGGCAGGTCGGCGCCCGCCGGCGCGAGCTGCGCCAGGTCGCCGAGGGAGAAGAGCTCGATCGCCTCCCGGAAACGGCCGGGCCCGAAAGCCCGGTCGACGACGGCGTCCTCGACCAAGCCGATCTGGCCGACCGAGGGAACGGCGAGGGTGAGCCCGATCGCCCTGGCCCCCTCGACGACGTCGGCTTGGTCGACCATGCGCTGGACGGAGGAGTCGCCCACGGGGTAGACGCACGCCGCCTGGACGCGCTCGTACACACGGGCCTTGGCCCGCCAGTACGCTTCGCGCGAGCCGTGCCATTCAAGGTGGTCGTCGGCGATGTTCAGGCATATCGAGGCCAGCGGCGACATGGTGCGGGTAGTGCGCAGCTGGAAGGAGGAAAGCTCGACGGCGAAGGCGCCCGCCGCGCCGCCGTCGGTGCGGGAGACTTCCGCGACGGCCGGATTGCCGACGTTTCCGACGGCCTTGCCCTTCAGGCCCCCGGCGTCAAGGATGGCTTCGGCCATGGACACGGCGGTGGTCTTGCCGTTGGTCCCCGTCACGCACAGCCACGGTGCCGCGCGGCCGCCGTCGAATGCCCTCAGCCGCCAGGCCAGTTCGATCTCGCTCCACACCGGGACCCCGGCGCGCGCCGCTCGCTCGAAGAGAGGACCGACCTCGGGCACAGCGGGGGCCGGAATGACGACGTCGGGCTTCCACGCGAGGGCTTTCTCCGCAAGGGCGGCGGGGTCGGCTGCGGCGCAGCGCTCGTCGACGTCGCCGACGCTTTCCAGGGCGCGCTCGTTTGCGTCCCACGCGGAGACGACGGCCTCGGTCGCCTCCGCGAGCGCCTGGACGCAGGCCGTGCCGGACTTGCCGAGGCCGACCACGGCCACCCTCGCGCCGGCGAGCTCGGCCGCCCCGGGGATTTCGACGCTCACTGGTGCGCCAGCCATTCGGCGTAGAACAGGCCGACCGCCATGAGCATGAGGAGCGCCTCGATGATCCAGAAGCGCACGACCACGGTCACTTCCTTCCAGCCTTTGAGCTCGAAGTGGTGGTGAAGCGGGGCCATGCGGAATATCCGTTTTCTCGTGATCTTGTAGAAGCCCATCTGGAGCGTCGCCGAGCCCACTTCGATGAGGTAAAGGCCGCCGATGAGGACGGCGAGGATTTCGGTGCGGGTGAGGATGGAGATGCCGGCGAAGGCGCCTCCGAGGGCGAGGGACCCGGTGTCTCCCATGAAGATCTTCGCGGGAGAGGTGTTCCACCACAGGAAGCCGAAACAGGAGCCCACGATGGCGGCGCAGACGATGGCGAGGTCTCTGGGGTCGCGAACGTCGTAGCAGCCGGGCGCCTGGCCGAGGACCCCGTGGCAGACCTGGTTCGACTGCCACATGGTGATCGTCGCGTATGCGCCGAATGCGATCATCGACGCCCCCGCGGCGAGCCCGTCGAGGCCGTCCGTGAGGTTGACCGCGTTGGACCACGCCGTGATGAGGAAGTTGGCCCAGACGACGAAGAGCACGATTCCGACTCCGGCGCCGAGGAAGGCCAGGTCGATGTTCGTGTCGCGCAGAATGGAAATTCGCAGGGTCGCGGGGGTTCTGTTCTCAGAGTTGCGGAAGCGCAGGGCCATGACGGCGAAGCTGATCCCCACGAAGGCCTGGCCGATTATTTTCGCCCACGGGGTCAGCCCCAGAGACTGCTTCTTCCTGATCTTGGCGAAGTCGTCGAGGAAGCCGATGAAGCCAAGGCCGACCGTGAGGTACAGGAGGAGCAGGCCTGAGGCGTTGGGCGAGCGGCCGGTCGCGAGATTCGCGACGAAGTATCCGAGGAGGGTGCCGACGATGATCATGACGCCGCCCATGGTGGGCGTTCCGCGTTTGATTTGGTGGCTCGTCGGCCCGTCTTGGCGGATGAACTGCCCGTATTGCCGGGCCACGAGTATCTTGATGAAGAACGGCGTGCCCACGAGGGTGACGAAAAGCGAGATGCCGCCCGCGATGAGTATCGACAGCACTACTTCTTCTCCTCCCTCAGGGAGTCGGCGACCTTCCAGACCCCCGAACCGTTCGATCCTTTCACCAACACTACGTCACCGGCGGCCAAGGCGGCGTTTAGCTCCCTCAGCGCGCCTTCGGGCCCGGCGACCCACGTTGCGTCCACCCCTTCGGCTTCGGCGGCCGATGCGAGGGGCCGGGCCTCGTCGCCGACGGCGACGAGGGAGGCGACGCCGGCCTGGGCGGCGGCTTTGCCGATCGCCTCGTGCTCGGGCGCAGAGGCCTCGCCGAGCTCGAGCATTTCCCCGAGCACGGCGACCTTGCGCCGTCCGCGTCCGAGCCGTTCCAGGGCCGCCAATCCTGCGCGCATGGAGTCTGGGTTGGCATTGTACGAGTCGTCGATGACCGTCGCGGCACCCGCCTCGAAGACGTCCATGCGATGGGGGCTTGCGGCGCCGACGGCGCTGAGGGTCGAGGCGATCTGCGCCGTTGCAATCCCCAGCGAATGGGCGAGCGCCGCCGCGGCGAGGGCGTTCGCCACGTGGTGTTCGCCGACGAGTCTGAGCTTGACGTCCGCCTCGCCCTCCGGCGTGACGAGCGTGAAGGATGCGCGTCCGTCCGCGCCGACGTCGATGTTTCGGGCTGCGACGTCGCCCTCGCCGCGCGCCGAGAAGGTGAGAACCGGTCCGTGCGCGAGCCCGGCCATGGCCGCAACCCGAGGATCGTCGGCGTTGAGAACGACGGCGCCGCCTTCGCGGGTGCCGGTCACAAGCTCGGACTTGGCGCGCCCGACGTTGTCGATGCCGCCGAATTCGCCCAGGTGCGCGCGGGCGACGATGAGGACGGCCGAGGCGTCCGGGGGCGCGATCGACGTGAGGTAGTCGATGTTGCCGATGCGGTCAGCGCCCATTTCGAGCACCAGTGTGGCTGTGCCGGCGTCCGTCCGCAGAACCGTGATCGGAAGCCCCAACTCGTTGTTGAAGGACCCGGGAGGGGCGATGACCGGCCCCCTGCTTTCCACCAGAGAGGCCAACAGATCCTTGACGGTGGTCTTGCCGACCGATCCCGTCACGGCCACGACCTTGAGGTCGGGGTTCCCTTCGGCCCTCGCCCTCCGAAGGTTCGCGCGCGCCAAAGCGCCGATCGCCTTTTCGACGTCGTCGACGACGATGACGCGAGCCGGGTCGGCGCCCGAGGCGACCGCGGTGGAAGGGTCGGATGTGACGACGGCCCGCGCGCCCGCCGACAGCGCGGCTCCGGCGAGCTCGGCGCCGTCGACCCGCGCGCCTTTGATGGCCGCGAAGACCTCGCCGCCGCTGACGGTCCGCGTGTCAGCCGTCAGCGACGAAATCTGTTCTCGTGCGACGTCGGGGGGAGTCTCGCCCGCCGTCGTCGCATTGCAATCGGCAACGACTTGCGCGAGCGTCACCGGTATCATGCTTTCTCCTCACCGTCGTGGACGCGGGCGCGCTTGCGTAGGGCGCGCCGCGCCTCGACTCGGTCGTCGAGTTCGATCGGAACGCCCGCCACCTCCTGAATGGTTTCGTGGCCGCGCCCCGCAAGGAGAATGGTATCCCGCTCGGAGGCTTGCGCGATTGCGGCGTCTATAGCTTGGGACCGGTCCGCGATTTCCACGACCGGGGTGTCGAAGCCGCGCGTTCCCTCGATGACGGCCGCTCTGATGACGGCGGGATCCTCGTCGTGAGGGTCGTCGTCCGTGATGTAGACGAGGTCGCCGTAGCGGGCGACGGCGGCCCCCATGGCCGGGCGCTTGCCCTTGTCGCGGTCCCCGGCCGACCCCGTGAGCACGACGAGCCTGCCCTCGGTCGAGGGGCGCAGAGCCTTCATGGCGTTGACGAGCGCCTCCGTGTTGTGGGCGAAGTCGACGATGACGCGCGGGCGGGCGTTGAGCACCTCCATGCGGCCCGGCACCGCGGGGTTGATCCCTTCGGGCAGGGCGCGCGCGAGCTCGTCGGGGGCGTACCCGGCCGTCATGGCCATGACGGCCGCGAGCGCGGCGTTGGCGACATTGAAATCCCCCGGAAGGGAGGTGCTCGTTGCCAGCCTGCGCCCGTCGGTCGATTCGAGGACGAAGCTCGACCCGCCCCGGTGAACGGCCTTCCATCCCACGACGCCGTCGGGCAGATCCGGCAGATCGGAGCCGACGGCGAGGGCGGCGACCTCCCCTTCGAGCCTCGGCGCGCATTCCGCGAGGAGGCGGCGGCCGTATTCGCCGTCGACTGAGACGACGGCGTTGCGAGCCCTCTCGGGGGTGAAGAGACTCGCCTTGGCCTGGTAGTACGCCTCCATCGTGCCGTGGAAATCGAGGTGGTCTTGGGTGAGATTCGTGAACCCGGCCACCGTGAAAGTCACCGGGTCGCTGCGGCCCTGGACGAGGGCGTGGCTGGAAGTCTCCATGACGACGTCGGTCCCTCCCCCGCTGCGGTGGAAGGCGAGGTAGCTTTGGAGCTCGTCGGGCATGGGCGTCGTCAAGCGCGCAGGCACGCTCATTCCCGCCAGGCGGATCTCGACCGTGCCGATGAGCCCGGGTTTGCGCCCGAGGGCGCAGAGTATCGATTCGACCATGTAGGCCGTCGTCGTCTTGCCGTTGGTTCCCGTAACGGCGTATGAATCCAGGCCTGCGGCGGGTTCGCCGAGGATCAAGGCGGCCGCCTTTCCAACGGCGGCGCGCGGATCGTCGACGACGAGGACGGGGACGGAGCGCCCGCCGGCGGCGCGAAGGATGTCGCGCCCCTCGGCGTCGGTGAGCACGGCGCTCGCGCCGGCTTTGACCGCGGAGGCGGCGAAGGCCGCGCCGTGGACTTTCTCTCCCGGAGTGGCCGCGAACAGGTCGCCCGGCCTCGCCTGCCTGCTGTCGGACGTGACGGATTCAACCGCTGCGCTGCGGGCCTCGGACCCTCCGTCGCCGACGTCGACCGTCGCCCCGACGGCCGCCGCGAGCGCGTCGAGCCGCGTGAGAAGCCCGGTCTGTCTCGTATAGTCAGTCATTCTTGCCTATCTGACGCTCGTACCACGGGTACTTGAACAGGGGCTCGGTGGAAGGCGCGATCCCCAGCTGCCGTACCGCAAAGTGTGCGACATTAGAGAATACCGGAGCGGCCACCTCGCCGCCGTACCCGGCCCCCTTGCCGTTGAAGACGGTGACCGCCACGGCTATCTGGGGCTTGTCCGCCGGAAGGACCCCCACGAATGTGCCGACTCGCTTGGTGAGCTTGCCGTTGGCGTCGGGCACCTGCGCGGTCCCCGTCTTTCCCGCGACGTTGTATCCCTCGACCCTGGCGAGATAGCCGGTCGAATCCTTGTCGGTGACGGCCTGCATCATCTTCAGCATCGTCGCCGCCGAGTCTGCCGAGATCACGCGCTGTTTCTTCTCGGGCGCGACGGGCTTCTCGTTTCCGTCGGCGTCGACGACGGACTCGACGATGTGCAGCGGAACCTTCACTCCCCCGTTGCCGATCGTCGCCACCATCTGGCCGAGTTGAACGGTGGTGGCCGACCATCCCTGACCGAACATCGTCGTGTAGCGCCCTCTGGGGCCCCAGGCGCTCGGCTGCGTGAGCTTCCCGCGGGACTCCGCGGGCAGCTCGATGCCCGTCTTTGAGCCGATGCCGAACTTCTTCATGTAGTCATAGCGCTTGGCGTCGCTCACTTTGTCGCCGATCTGAATGAGGCCCGTGTTGTAGGACTTCGCGAGGATCCCGGCCACCGTCATCTTTTCGGTGCCGTGCGAATCGTTGTCGTGGACCTTCTCGCCGTTGGGCATCGTGATCGAGTACGGAACGGTGAAAACGCTCTCGGGCGTGACTTTCTTCTGGTCGATCGAGCCGGAGAACGTGATGAGCTTGCCTGTCGATCCGGGCTCGACGGGCGCCTGCACCGCCCGCGACCCCCAATTCGAGGACGCCGTCGAACCGAGGCTCGCCGGATTGGGGGAGCCGGAATCCACGAGGGCGAGGATCCTTCCGGTTCCGATCTCGACGACGACGGCCGCGCCCCACTCGGCGTTGTTGGCCTTGACCGAATCGTCGACGGCCTTCATGAGTTGGTTCTGCAGGTCGCGGTCGATCGTCAGCTTGACGGTCGAACCGTTCTTCGCGGCCGCCTCCTTGCGCTTGCCGTTGGGCAAAACCGCGCCTCCCCCGGCGACTTCGACCGTGAGGGAGCCGTTTTTTCCTGCGAGCGCGCCCTCCTGCGACTTCTCGATTCCGGCTTGGCCCTTGATCTGGCCGGGCTCGTTCTGGACCTGGCCCGTGTAGCCGAGCACGTTTCCGGCGACCGCGCCGTTGGGGTATTCGCGTTTCATGTACTGCTCGGGCTCGATCCCCGTGATGCGCAACGCGTTGACCTTGCGCCAAAGATCCGGGGAAACGTCCTTCTTGACGTATGCGAAGGACTTCTTCTCCTCGCCGCCCAGGAGGAGGCCGCCCAGCTCGGCCCGATCCATCTTGAGCAGCGGCGCGAGCTGTTCGGCCGCCGCCGCGGCGCCGGATCCGATGAGATTGCCGTCCTTGTCGTAGCGCTTGTACTGGGCGATGGCCTTCTGGTTGACGCCGATGTTGTACCGCTCGATAGACGTCGCCAGCACCGACCCCTTCGAATCGACGATGTCCCCTCGCTTGGCGTGCAGCGTGTACGTCCTCGTTCTGAAGCCCGACGCGGCCTCCGCGAGGGAGGCGGATCTGACGCCTTGGAGGTCGGCGAGCCGAATGCCCAAAACCAGTGCGCACACAACGAAGGCGACGGCGAGCGAGTGCAAGCGTCTGGCCGCCAAAGGCAACGACGAGTGGTACTCCCTCAGTCGACGAATGTACCGAGAAAAGGCAGCGCGGCGCGGACGATCCGCGCCACGCCCCTCCGTCTCATTGTCG
>NZ_DBHHEV010000080.1:7819-10653 GCF_057238965.1 Peptidiphaga sp. | reverse complement strand
ACGGCCGACGCCGCATTGTTGAGCAACGAGCGCTCCTCGGATTGGACGCACACCGATCCGTGGCGCGTCATGCGCATCCAGTCCGAGTTCGTCGAAGGCTTTGGCGCGCTTGCCGACCTTCCGCCGTCGATCTCGATCTTCGGCTCGGCGCGCGCCCGGCCCGGCGACCCCTCCTACGAAACCGCAAGGGAGATCGCGCAAAGGCTCGCCGCGGCGGGATTCGGGGTCATCACCGGCGGCGGGCCGGGAGTCATGGAGGCGGGAAACCGGGGCGCCCGGGAAGGCGACGGACTGTCCGTGGGCCTGGGAATCGAGCTTCCGTTCGAGCAGGGCATGAACGAGTACGTCGACCTCGGCGTCAACTTTCGCTACTTTTTCGCACGAAAAACCATGTTTCTCAAATATTCTTTGGGGTTTGTGGTCATGCCCGGCGGTTTCGGCACCCTGGACGAGCTTTTCGAGGCTGTGACCTTGGTGCAGACGAAGAAGGTCTCCTCGTTCCCGATTGTCCTCGTGGGACGCGACCACTGGGACGGGCTCGATCGTTGGATTCGCGGCACTCTGCGGGAATCGGGGATGATCGGCGAGGCCGACGCCGACCTGTTGACGGTGGTCGACACGGCAGGGGAAGCCATCGAGGCCGTCCGCTCCGGGATTCGCCGGCTGGCTGCCGAGAAGAAAGCGGAAACCCCGGAGTAGAGCAGACGGAAACTCCAGAATGAGGCCGAAAATCGACGAAACGGACAGTGAGAAACGGGTAGACTGAGAGTGCGATAGGTAACAACTGTCGGGGCGAAAGGAGATTCGCATGGCAGCATTGAAACCTCGCACTGGCGACGGCCCGTTGGAAGTCGAACGGGAGGGCCGCGGAATCGTCGTCCGCATTCCCGTCGACGGAGGAGGCCGCCTTGTCTTGGAGTTGAAGGACGCCGAGGCATCCGACTTGAAGGAGGCTTTGGCGGCCGTCGAACGTTAGGCGCGCATCCGCGAAACAGACCCACCGCTTTTGGGCGTGTGGGTCTTTTCGTCGTTCGGGCCCGGGACGTTTCATCGGGCCGGCGCAGGCTTTTGCAAGGCCGAGCTTGGGACGCTTGGGCCCGCTAGGCTTAGGGCGCTTGGGCCCGCTAGAGGAGGTGGGCGACGAGCAAGCCTTCGCCGACGGGGACGACGGAGGTTTCCAGGTCGGGCGAGGAGACGAGCTCGCGGCCGAGGTTGCGGATGGCGACGACGTCGTCCTCCCTGCGAGCCGGATCCGCCACGCGCCCTCCCGCGAGGGCCCGCGCCACCACTAGGATGCCGCCGGGACGAAGGAGCCGCAGGGCCTCCTCGGCGTCTTCCGGGGTCTCCAGAGGGTCGCCGTCGAGGAAGACGAGGTCGTAGGAGTTTGCGGCCAGCCGAGGCAGAAGGTCGGCGCTGCGCCCGTTGATCAGCCGGGTGCGCCCGCTGCGCACGCCTGCCTTCGAAAAGGCCTCTCGTGCGGCGTGCTGGGCCTCGCGCTCGACGTCGATCGAGGTGAGTGTGACGTCGCCGTTGGCCAGAAGGTAGAGGCCGGACACTCCGGTGCCCGTTCCCACCTCGACGATTGAGGCAACGCCCGTCGAGCTCACGAGGAGCCGAAGGAGGGCCCCGGTTGCCGGACTCACGCACGAGATGCCGAATTCGCCGGCGAGGCGACGAGCTTGCGTTACGACGTCGCTCTCGACGTAGAGGTCCTCAGTGTAGGCCCATGCGAGCGTCTGATCTGTTGCCATGGTGTGAGATTATCAGACCGGCGTTACGCCTAGGCTCAGCCCGGCGAGCCCCCGGGCCCGGCGTGCCAGGGAGCCGGCGATTCCGCGCAGGCTCTCCTGCGCCTTGGAGGAGCCCTCCGCCAAGACGACGGGCACTCCTTCGTCGCCGCCTTCGCGCAGCGACACCTCGATCGGGATGCTGCCGAGAAGGGGGACTTCGTAGCCCAGGTCCGCGGTGAGCTGCTCGGCGACCGTCGCGCCTCCGCCCTGGCCGAAGATCTCGTTCTTCGATCCGTCCGGCATGAGGAGGTAGGACATGTTCTCGATGACGCCGACCACGCGCTGGTGCGTTTGACTTGCCATCTGGCCGGCGCGCTCGGCCACCTCCGCGGCGGCGATCTGCGGCGTCGTCACAACGACGATCTCGGAGCCGGGAATGAGCTGGGCCACGGATATCGCGATGTCTCCGGTGCCGGGGGGCAGGTCGAGGAGAAGCACGTCGAGGTCTCCCCAGAAGACGTCCGAAAAGAACTGCTCGAGCGCGCGGTGCAGCCGGGGGCCGCGCCACAGGATGGGGGAGTTGTCGGGAAGGAACATCCCGATCGAGATGACCTTCACGTCGTGGGCGACGGGAGGGATGATCATTCCGTCGAGGGCGGTGGGAGGCTGGTCCACGCCCATCATCCGCGGCACGGAAAAGCCGAAGATGTCGGCGTCCACGAGCCCGACTTTGAGGCCGGAGGCGGCCATGGCGGCCGCGAGATTGACCGTGACGGAGGATTTGCCCACGCCGCCCTTGCCGGATGTGACGGCGAGGACCCGCGTGAGGCTGCCCTTCTGGGCGAAGGGGACGACGCGGTCGGCCGCGCTCCCGCGCAGCTTCGCCTGCAGCTCGGCGCGCTGCTCGGAGTTCATGGCGCCCATCTTGACGAAGACGCGCTCGACGCCTTCGAGCTCGCCGACGACGTTCTTCACGTCGGCGGAGATGGAGTCGCGCAAGGGACAGCCCGCAGTAGTCAGGAGTATCGAGACCATGACCGTGCCGTCGTCTTCGATCTGGACGTCGTCGACCATGTTGAGGTCGGTGATCGGTCGGCGGATCTC
>NZ_DBHHEV010000080.1:610-7809 GCF_057238965.1 Peptidiphaga sp. | reverse complement strand
TCGGGGTCGATGACGCGTTCGAGCGCGCCGCACACTTCGTCGAGGCTAACCATGGCAACCATCGTACTCGCCTGGTCAATGCCCCCTGTACCCGCCTGGTCAATGTCCCGGCCCGGGCGAGTGGCTCGGGTCACGGCTTTCGCGCTCGGCCTACGGCTCGTCGCGTTCGGCTTTGAGTTCGCCGAGCTCGGCCTGCAATTCCGCGATGCGCTGATCGCGCTCGGCCAAACGGCCTTCGCGGTCGCGGTCGAACTCTTCGAGCGCCACGCGCAGCTCGGAGCGCACGAAGTCGCGCGTGGCTACGTCGCCCATGCTCATGCGCAGGCTTGCGATCTCCCGGGTGAGGTACTCGGTGTCAGCCAGGTTGCGTTCGGCGCGCTGCCGGTCCTGCTCGGCCATCACCCGGTCGCGGTCGTCCTGCCTGTTCTGGGCGAGCAGGATGAGCGGCGCCGAATACGAGGCCTGCGTGGAGAAGGCCAGGTTGAGCAAAATGAACGGGTAGGGGTCCCACGACCGCCCGGCGAGGCTGACGAGCACGACGTTGGCGGCCACCCATGTCACGACGAAGATCGTCATGTAGAGGATGAACTTGGGGCTTCCCATGAACCTCGCCGTCGATTCGGCGAAGCGGCCGAAAGCGTCGGAGTCCTTCTTTCGCCGCAGGTGCATCCTGGAGCGGCCGGTCCTCTCCAACGGCTTGTCGAAATCAGACATGCTGGGCCTCCACCGCCTCGTCGGTCACGTCGTCGTCGGCGTCGCGCCAGTCCTCGGGCAGCAGATGGTCGAGGACGTCGTCGACGGAGACGGCGCCGATGAGCGAATCGTCGTCGACGACGGGCAGCGCCGTCAGGTTGTAGGTCGCCAGCAGCCTCGTCACCGTGCCGATTCCCGCGGAGGCCGAGATGGCCTCGATGTCGGTGTCGAGGATCGTCCCGATCATCGCCGAGGGCGCTTCGCGCAGGGCGCGCTGGATGTGCACGACGCCGAGGAACCTGCCCGTCGGGGTCTCCAGGGGCGGCCTGCAGACGAACATGATGGCCGCCAAGGCGGGCGGGATGTCGGCGCGCCGCGCCGAGGCGAGGGCCGTGGCGATCGTCGCCTCGGGCGGAAGGACGATCGGCTCGGTGGTCATGAGGCCGCCGGCTGTCCGCTCTTCGTAGGCCAGCAGGCGCCTGACGTCCTGGGCCTCCTCCGGCTCCATGCGCTCGAGCAGCTCGGCGGCCTGGTCGGTGGGCAGCTCGGCGACGAGGTCGGCGGCGTCGTCGGGCTGCATGACGTCGAGGACGTCGGCCGCCCGCTCCATGTCGAGACTGGAGAGAATCTCGATCCTGTCCTCGTCGCCGAGCTCCTCCAGGATGTCGGCCAGGCGCTCGTCCGTCAGCTCGCTGGCCACCGCCTGCATGCGCCCGGCGGGCAGCTCGCGCAGCACGTCGGCGACGTCGGCGGGCTTAAGCTCGTTGATCTGGGCGAGGATCGAGACGTTGCCCTGGACCGCCGCGGGATTCATGAGCCCGGTGACTTCGCGCACGGGCACGGTGAAGGACCGCTGGCCGCCGACGGCGCGCTTGCCCGTGCGCACATACAGCGAGGTCAGCTGCCATTCGCGGGGCTTCGTCTGGGTGATGGCGACGTCGATGACGACGGCCTCTTCGTTCGTTTCGCGCAGGTGGACGTGGCGTTCGATGAGCTGGGCGAGCACGAGCGTCTCGGCCGGGCGCTGGGAGAAGCGGCGGATGTTGACGATTCCGGTGGTGATGACCTGGCCGTTGGCTATCGAGGTGACGCGGGTGAGCGGGAGGAAGACGCGGCGCTTTCCCACCACCTCGACGACGAGGCCGACGGCCAGCGGATCGCCCTTTAGGCGGAAGAGAGCGACGACGTCGTAGACCGTGCCCACCTGGTCTCCTATGGGGTCGAAGACGGGCGTGCCGATGAGCCTTGCCGCGTATACGGTCTGAGCCTGCCGCTTCATAGATTCCTCCTATCGTGCGACGGACGCCATCCAGGCCTCGATTTCGGGGATGGTGCGAGGAATTCCCTCGGAGATGCGAATGGCGCCGGAGTCGGTCACCACGACGTCGTCTTCGATGCGGACCCCGATGCCGCGGAACCTCTCGGGCACGAGAAGGTCGTCTTCGCGGAAGTACAGGCCCGGCTCGATCGTGAAAATCATACCCGGTGCGAGCTCGGCCTCGACGTACATTTCGCGGCGGGCTTGCGCGCAGTCGTGGACGTCCAGGCCCAGGTGGTGGCTTGTGCCGTGGGGCATCCAGCGGCGGTGGAAGCCGCCGTCTTCGGCGAGCGATTCGGCCGCGGTCCCCGGGAGCATGCCCCACCCCTCCAGCCTTGCGGCGATGATCTCCATGGCGGCGTCGTGGACGTCGGAGAACTTGCAGCCGGGCTCCTGCGCGCGGGCGAAGGCGGCGTCGGCCGCGTCCAGGACGGCCTGGTAGACCTCGGCCTGGGCGGGGGAGAAGACGCCGCTGACGGGCAGAGTCCTCGTGATGTCGGCCGTGTAAAGGGAGTCCATTTCGACGCCGGCGTCCACCAGGATGAGCTCGCCGTCGCGCACGGCGCCGTCGTTGTCGATCCAGTGGAGCGTGTTGGCGTGGTTGCCCGAAGCGGCGATCGTGTCGTAGCCCAGGCCGTTGCCCTCTTCGCGGGCCTTGGCGTGGAAGGCGCCTTCGACGACGCGCTCGCCGCGTCTGTGCCCCTTGGCCCGGCCGAGCGAGGCGAGGATCGCCTCGAAGCCCTCGTGGGTGGCGGCGACCGCCTTGCGCATCTCCTCGATCTCAAAATCGTCCTTGACGAGGCGCAGCTCGGCGAGGGCCTCCGCCAGCTCTGTGTCGAGCTTCGCGCAGCTCTCGGCGATTCTTGCGCTTTCGCGCAAATCGATCACCTGGGCCTCGACGGCCGCGTCGACGCCGGAGACGACCGCCATCTGCACCTGGCCGAGGTCTTTGGCCAGGGCGTCCCCGAGGGTGTCGATCGCGGCGCACTTGAGGCCGGTGAGCGTGGACATCTCCTCGAGCGAGGGCCGTGCGCCCACCCAGAATTCGCCGTAGCGCGCGTCGGCGTAGAACTCCTCCGACGATCGCGAGGCGCGCGGATGGAAGTAGAGAGTCGCCTCGTGTTCGTCTCCGACCGGGTTGAGGACCAGCACCGAGTCCGGTTCGAGCTCGCCGCCGAGCCCCGTCATGTGGGCGAAGGCCGAATGCGCGCGAAAACGATAGTCGCAGTCGTTGTTGCGCACCTTGTAGCCGCCCGCCGGCACCACGAGGCGCACCCCGCGAAACCGTTCGCCCAGCTTCGCGTGGCGCGCCGGGAGGAAGTCGGCCGAGGCCGAACGCTCCGGCCCTTGCGGGCGGGGCCCCCAGTTCGAGCCGATGAATTCACGGAAAGCTTGGTTGCGCGGTTGGCGCGAGCGGTTCGCCCCGCGCTCGGAGACGTTCTCTTTTGTGGTCATGCATCCATTGTTCCAGAGTTGCCGGGGCGCGGGCACGAGGATCGGCAGCTGAGCGAGCAATGGCTGCAAGGCGGGGACCGGCCATGGGACGGGGCCGAGCCGGGGCATAGGCGTTCAAAGCGGCGCGAAGGCGGCGTAGTGTTGTCTGCCGTGATCGATCTGCACACTCACTCCACGGCCTCCGACGGCCGCTCGACCCCCGCCGAGCTCATGGTGGAGGCGGCCCGCGCCGGAATCGACGTCCTCGGGCTGACCGACCATGACACGATCGCCGGATGGGAGGAGGCGGCGGGGCAGGTCGAAGCGACGGGCGTCGCGCTCGTCAGGGGGATGGAGCTCTCCGCGAAAATCGACGGAATCTCGGTCCACATCCTCGGCTACCTTTTCGACCCCGACGACGAACGGATGACCGCGCACGTCGCGAGGATGCTCTCCGAGCGCCGCGACAGGGCCGTGCAGATGGTCGCCAGGCTCGCCCGGGACGTCCCCGTCACGTGGGAGGCCGTCGAGGCGCACGCCGGGGCCGCGACGCCGGTGGGGCGTCCGCACATCGCCGACGCGCTCATCGACTCCGGCGTCGTAGCCGACCGCCAGGAGGCCTTCGCGGTCTACCTTCGGCCCGGCAGCCCCTATTACATCCATCACTACGCGCCGCCCGCGGCGGAGGCGGTCGAGTGGATTTCGGGCGCCGGGGGAAAGGCCGTCATGGCCCATCCCGCCGCCTCACGGCGCGGGAAAACCGTCAGCTTGAGCAGAATCGAGGAACTGGCCGACGCCGGACTCTTCGGCCTGGAAGTGGACCATCGCGACAACGTCGATCGCGAAGAGCTCGCAAAACTAGCCGAACGCCGGGGACTCGTACGCACGGGCTCCAGCGATTACCATGGGACGGGCAAACCGAACCGATTGGGCGAAAATACCACTGCTCGGGAGGTCCTCGACGCCATTTCATCTGGAACTTACCTGGAGGTGCTCAAGCCGTGACGGCATTCGACGCCAGCCTTTTCTTCACGACGTTCACGACCGTCTTCGTCATCGCCGACCCGGCTGGAAATCTGCCGGTTTTCATGTCGCTGACGGCGAGAATGACGCCGAACGAGCGAAAGAGGGCGGCGTGGCAGGCCACTCTCACGTCCCTCGTCGTCCTCGCGGTGTTCGCCTTCTTCGGCCAGCAGATCCTCCGCCTGCTCGGCATTTCGGTGGCGTCGATGCAGATTTCGGGCGGCTTGCTTTTGCTCATCGTCGCCATGCAGCTGCTTTCCGGCCGCGAGGAGGACCCCGGCAAGCCGGGGGCGACCAACGTCGCCCTCGTTCCCCTCGGGATTCCGCTTTTGGCAGGCCCCGGCGCGATCGCCGCGGTGATGCTCGCCGCCGACCAGGCGGCCGGAAAGGGCGTCGGCGGCGTGCTGGCGTGCGTTGCCGCCGTGCTCCTCGTCCATATCATCGAGTGGCTGACGATGCGCTTCGCCAACCCGCTCAACAGGATCCTGGGCGAGGGCGGAACGATCTTCCTTACGAAGATCTCGGGCATGCTGCTGGCGGCCATCGCCGTCCAGCTCATCATCAGCGGCGTCACAAGCGTCGTCAAAGGCTAGGCGAGGCCGGGTCGCCCGCCGCGCCAAGAGATTCGCCGGCCTGCGGCGGGCGCAGGCTTCGGCCTTGCGGACCGGCGTAGGCGGCCCGCGTCAACCGGGGTCTGTCAGGACTCGTCCGTGCGGCGAATCCGCTTGCGCTGCCTGTTGCGGCGCGGGGCCGCCTGCGGGTTTTCCTTGACCGGCTTCTTGCGCTGGGATTGCTCGTGCTGGCGTTGCCCCGAGGGGCGTTTGCCGGATCCGGAGGACGAGCCGCGCCCCCGCCTCCCGTGCGAGCCGCCGCGCCCCTTGCCGCTGCGCCTGCCCGTTTCGCCCAGGTCTTCGATGTACTCGGCCGCCAAGCCCGCCCGCGTGCGCTTGTCGCGAGGCAGCTTTCCCGTCGCCCCCTCCGGAATGTTGAGGTCCGAGTACAGGTGCTCGGAGGTGTGATAGGTCTCCAACGGCTCAGGCTGGCGCAGGTTGAGGGCTTTGTCGATGAGAGTCCAGCGCGGGAGGTCGTCCCAGTCGACAAAGGTGACGGCGGTCCCGGACTGCCCTGCGCGCCCGGTGCGGCCGATGCGGTGGATATACGTTTTTTCGTCTTCGGGGCACTGGTAGTTGATGACGTGGGTGACGTCGTCGACGTCGATGCCTCTGGCCGCGACGTCGGTGGCGACGAGGACGTCGACCTTGCCGTTGCGGAAGGCCCTGAGCGCCTGCTCGCGCGCGCCCTGGCCGAGGTCGCCGTGGAGCGCGCCGGCGGCAAAGCCCCTTTCGGTCAATTCTTCGGCGAGGCGTGCGGCCGTGCGTTTCGTCCGTGTGAAGACGATCGTCAGGCCGCGGCCTTTCGCCTGGAGGATTCGGGCGAGGACCTCGGATTTGTTGAGGGCGTGGCAGCGGTAAACCACTTGGCGCACTGATTTGACCGTCACGCCGGTGTCCGAGGGGTCCGCTGCGCGGATGTGGGTGGGCCGCGACATGTACCGCCGCGCCATCGCGACCACAGGCCCCGGCATCGTCGCGGAAAAAAGCATCGTGTGGCGGTTGGAGGGCGTGGAGGCCAAGATTTTCTCGACGTCTTCGAGGAAGCCCAAGTCGAGCATTTCGTCGGCCTCGTCAAGGACGACGGTGCGAACGCAGGTCAGGTCGAGGAAGCGATGCTTCATCAGATCGACGAGCCTGCCGGGAGTTCCCACGACGATCTCTGCCCCCTCCTTCAGCGCCTCCTGCTGAGGCTCGTAAGCGCGCCCCCCGTACACCTCGACGATCCGCAGGCGCCGCCTGGCCGCGGCGGCGCGCAGCTCTTCGGCCACCTGCTTGGCAAGCTCGCGCGTGGGCAGGATGACCAGGCCCTGCGGCTTGCCGCGGGCCTGAACGGGTACGGACTCCCACCCCTCCTCATCGATTCCGGCGGTGTTTTCCAGCATCGGAATGCCGAAGCCGAGCGTTTTGCCCGTTCCGGTCTTGGCCTGCCCGATGATGTCGTTTCCCCTGAGGGCGACAGGCAGGGTGAGCGCCTGTATGGGGAAGGGATGGGTGATGCCCTTGTCTTTCAACGCCTCGACAATAGGCGTCGAGACGCCGAAATCGGCGAAAACGGTCGTGGACGGAAGATCGGCCCCCGCGGCGGAGACGTCGGCGGCGGGTTCGTTTGTTGCGGGTATGTGCACCCCGGAAGAATCGATGATGCCGGAGCCCTTGCTCATGCTTTTCCTTTCAGTGCGCGCCTCGAGGCGCTCAGTGCCGTCGGCCGATAGACGCAGCGCGCAGGAGCGTCCGCGCGCTCGTGGATGTGCGAATGGCGAGAAGTTCGGTCAACACTTGGCTTTTTGAGTTTACGGCAACCGGGAGGCACGGGAAACCGCCGACACTTTTCGCGAACGCGCGCACGCCCGCGTAACGCGTCAGAAAGCATCAAACGTCAAGCTCGTTTCAGTGATTTTGGTTACATAACTTCGTGCATATTGGGCTTTTCTCAATGGACACGCCTTTTCCCGGTTGTATGACCACTGCTACATGGGTATGGTTACCCATTCGGAAGGGTCGAGACAGGTCCTCCCGAAGGATAAATTGAGATCAATCCTTCCACTCACTCCTCACCAAAAATTGCACGTCATCGCGGGCAAAACTGAATGGAAACCTTATGCACTACCTGCCTTTAG
>NZ_DBHHEV010000080.1:0-600 GCF_057238965.1 Peptidiphaga sp. | reverse complement strand
TCGTCCTCGGCAACGGACTGCCGACGGGGTCGCTCCCCCTGTTGCTTGCGCGTCTGTTCGTCGATCTCGCCGGCTTGGTGTTCATCGCATTGTCCCTCATATTCCTCTTCTCGGACTTCCTCGCCCGCGTCAGGGGGGCGTCGTCCGTGAAGCGGCCCCACGCCCCTCTCGGACGGCATTTCGCCGACGGCGCGACGGCGGAAGAATTCGAGTGACCGCCGCACCGCCGCGCTTCATGGAAGTGCTCGACGCAATCGGCTGGTGGGGCGCGCTCCTCATGGTCTTCGTGACGGTCGTCTACGGGCTCGTCCTCCTCGTGCTTTCGCGTTCGGCTCCGCGCAAGCGCGCGGCGCGCAGGAGGGCTGTCCTCAAAGCGGCCGAAACCACCGAGGGCTCGACACAGCTCGCCAGGCCGAGAATGGTCATTCTCATACCTTGCCTTAACGAGGCCGAGGTCATCGTCGCCAGCGTCAAGGCCCTTCTGGCTTCTCCCGCTCCGGACGTGCACATCCTCGTCATCGACGACGGCTCGGAGGACGGCACCGCCGATCTGGTCGAGGGCATCGGCGATCCGCGAGTCTCCGTCATGCGGCGCGTCCT
>NZ_DBHHEV010000079.1:0-10762 GCF_057238965.1 Peptidiphaga sp. | reverse complement strand
ATCCCTGCTACCGTCCTTCTCAGTGCGCGCAGGCCGCTTTCGGCGTCGTCCTGCGCCTTGCCCAAAAGCGCGCGGACCTCGCCCATTTTCTCCGGGACCACGGCCCCGTCCGCGATCGCCGAGTCCAAAAGCAAGTCCGCCTCGCCGACGTCGATAGAGGCGGTGACGAGGTACTGCTGCGCGCCGTCGTGAAGGTCCCGCTCGATGCGGCGGCGCTCGATCTCGAATGCGGCCACGATTTCGCGGCGCGATTCGGTCAGCTCGGCGAGTTCTTCGGGGCTGACCCGCCCGTAGACCGTCTGGATTCTCTCGGCGGCGCGGCGGACGGCTCTGACCGCGGCCCGCACCGCGAGCGCCGCGATAAAGGCCGTCCCCCCGCCGTAGGCTACAAAAACGACGTAGCCCGGCGAGCCGGAAGCGATCGCCGACGCCAATCCGATGAGGAAGGGAAAAGCGAGAACCGTCGAAGCCAGCGCCGCCGCCACGGACTCCGCGACTGCCCGGGCGACCGCCCTGCGCACCCGCGCCGTCTGTTCCTTTCCCATGGGCGATACCCTACCTCGCCGTGGAGAAATGTCCCGCCTCGACGCCGCGCAAATCCTCCGGCGCAGGCGGCGGAGCCCGGCCGCACCGCTGAAAAACAGTAGAGCTGGCTCTACCTTCTTT
Organism: Peptidiphaga sp.; assembly: GCF_057238965.1. Lineage (NCBI taxonomy): Bacteria > Bacillati > Actinomycetota > Actinomycetes > Actinomycetales > Actinomycetaceae > Peptidiphaga > Peptidiphaga sp. Next base: position 10,096 of record NZ_DBHHEV010000079.1, on the reverse strand, counting down.
CCATACGCAGCACCATGGTCCGCCTGCCGCATTCGCTGTTCAATGGAAACATGAACGCAACGCACATGGCCCTGACAGGGCGAAACCTGGTAAAGAACTTCGGCGCCGTCAAGGCGCTCGCGGGAGTCGACGTCACGATTCCCGCCGGACAGTCCGTGGCCGTCATGGGCCCGTCCGGCTCGGGCAAGTCGACTCTCCTGCACTGCCTTTCGGGGATACTCCCCGTGACATCCGGCGAGATAACCGTCGGCGGAACGTCGGTCACGAGTTTGAACGACGCAGGGCGCTCGCGCCTGCGGCTGAAGGCCTTCGGATTCGTCTTCCAGGACGGCCAGCTGGTGCCCGAGCTTCCCGCAAACGAGAACGTCGCCCTCCCCCTCATGCTCGCGGGAGCCTCGCGTCGGTCCGCCATCAGGGAGGCTAACTCGTGGCTGACCAAGGTCGGGCTGGAATCCGAGCGCAAGAGGAGGCCGGGCGAAATGTCCGGCGGGCAGGCTCAGCGCGTAGCCGTGGCGCGGGCGCTGGCCTCGTCGCCTTCGGTTGTCTTCGCCGACGAGCCGACAGGCGCGCTCGACCAGGCGACCGGGCACGAAATCATGCAGATTCTGACGACGACGGCGCGCATGGGCGGCGCCACCCTCGTGGTGGTCACCCACGATCCCAATGTCGCGGCCTGGTGCGACAGGCTCATCGAGATTCGCGACGGACGCATCCACGCCGACACGACCGCGAAGGGAGTCCGCTCATGAGCCCGACGACGCGACTCGCCCCCCGCCTTGCCATGGCAAGGATAAAAATGCGATCCGGAGCGGCATGGCTGGACGTTCTGGCCGTGGTTTCCTTCGCCCTGTCGACCCTCATCGCCCTGACGGTGGCCGGCGGCATCTGGATGTTCAAGACGCTGAACGACGAAAGGCCCGCGAGAATCATTCGGGCGATCGGCGAGCACAACGCCGATGCGATGCTCACGTACTACCTTCTGTCGGTCGTGGCGGGCGCGCTGCTCGTCATCCCGATCTTCGCGCTCGGGTCCTCCGCCGCGAGGCCCGGCGCGCAGGCCCGCGCCCGCAGGCTCGCAACCTTGCGCCTGATCGGCGTGACCGGTTCGCAGACGGTCCGAATGGCCCTCGTCGAAACGGCCGCCCAATGGCTCATCGGCGCGGTTGCCGGCGTCGTCCTTTACTACGCCACGCTTCCCGCCTGGGGCAACGCCAGCTTCTTCAAGGTTTCCATCGACACTTCGCTCATGATGCTCCCGATAGCGGCCATGCTCGGGCTGCTCGCCGTTTTGCTGTTCATCGCCATGGCCTCGACCGTCGTCGGCCTGCAAAAGGTGCGCATCTCCCCCCTCGGCGTCACGCGCAGGGAAACGCCGAAAGCGCTGAAAATGTGGCGCTTGGTTCTCTTCATCGTCGCCGGTCTTGCCTTTGTCTACTGGTCGAGCAGCCGTGAAGGCTCGAGGGTGGAAACCTCCGCGCTCGTGTCCGTGGGAATCTTCGTCGGGCTCTTCGTCGCGGCGTTCTCGCTGGTCGGGCCGTGGCTGCTTCAGGTCGCGGCGCGGCCGCTGACGAAAACCTCCTCGGTGCCGCGTCTGCTCGCCGTTCGACGCCTTTTGGACGATCCGCGCGCCGTGTGGCGGACGGTCGGCGGAGTCGCGCTCCTGTGCTTCGTCGCGGGCTTTGTGAGCGCTGCCCCAGACAGCACCAACCCCGGGTTCGAGTGGGCGCTCCGCGACATCAAGTTCGGCGTGTGGATCACCCTCGCCTTTGGATTCGCCGTCGCGGCGCAGTCCTCGCTCACGAACCAGGCGAGCCTGGTCTTCGAGAGGGCGGATCAGACGATTGCCCTGTCGAAGGTCGGATTCCCCTTCCGCGTCTTCACGCTCAGCAGGCTTCACCAGGTTCTCGGCCCCTTGGCAGCCACCTCGGTGATCGGCGCCGGATTGGGCTGCTTCCTGGTCATCAGCTTCATGGACGAGACGCCGTCGAACGCTGCATTCATACAGCTCGCAGGAGTCTTGGGCGTGGGTTTTGCGCTGACGCTGCTGGCCCTGCTCGTGTGCACGCCCCTGGAGCGGCACGTCCTGACGTCCAGTCGCAGGCGCAACGACTGAAGACTGCCCGACGGCTGCTGCATAATCGGAAGGCGTGTGGCGCGGCTCGTTTGCCGCGCCACACGCCTTTTCCATCCGTTTTTTTGATCCGCGCCTTCACCCGCCTTCGGCATTGTTTCAGCCTCGCCCGCACCGCCGCCTTTGGCGCCCATGGTTTCAGCGGCGAATGCAGCCTCGTCTCCGGAAAGGCGGCCTCACCGCCGGATGACGGGATTGCGGAGCCTTCCGATTCCCTCGCATTCGACCTCGACGGTCTGGCCCGACGCGATCTGCGGCTCGACGCCGCGCACGCCCGGCGAACCGGTCAGCACGATGTCCCCGGGCAGCAGGGTGAACATCTTCGAAGCGTGCGAGACGAGTTCGGGAATCGAGAAGGCGAGCTGCGACGTGCGGCCTTCGCGCGAGAGCTCGCCGTCGATCCGCGAGGCCAGCGCCAGATCGGACGGGTCGAGCTCGGTCTCGATGTACGGGCCGACGGGGCAGAACGTGTCCGTCCCCTTGGCGACGGCGAGGTCCGCGTGGACTCCGGTGACGTCGTCGGCGACGGTGTACCCGAGGATCGCCTCGTGGGCCCGCTCGGGCGGAACGTCTTTGGCCACGCGCCCGATGACCACGGCGAGTTCGACCTCGTGCACGACCTCGGGAAGGTGGGGCGGAAGCACGATCGGGTCGTCCGGCCCGACGACGGAGGTGTTGGGTTTGAGGAAGACGAGGAGGTCGTCCGTCGAGGCGGGGGGCTCGCCGTCGGAATAGGAGCCGCCGAAGCCGACGACCTTCGAGCGCGGAATCATCGGAGAGACCAGCCGGACGTCTTCGGGCCTGAGCCGCTGGCCGGTGGGCTTGCCCTCGCCGAACAGCGGATCGTCGGCGAGGAGGATGAGCTCGTCGCTGTCTTCGTCGACGACGGCGTATCGCGGGCCCTGGTCGAGCCCGATTCGTGCAATCTTCATACGGGGATTTTAGCGTGAGATGCGTCTCGCGCACTCGGCGGGCCAGACGTCGATGTGTAACGCAGTTCCAAAAAGGCTAGCCTGGCCGTGTATTCTCCCAATGCCACACCCCAACGTCAGGAGCGCCCGTGAAGAAACATCGCGACGGATCGTGGTCCGACAAGCCAGTTGCAGCCGTCAAATCCCATATGACCGTGCCGTGGCTCCTCGCCCGACGCGCAGCGAAGGCCCCTAACGGCGTGTGCATCGAACGCCGCACGGAGATCGGCGCCTCCTGGGTGAAGATCACCGCGGCCGAGTTCGAGTCGGACGTGATCCAGGCGGCCCGCGGGCTCATCGGCCTCGGCCTGAAACCTGGCGAGGCGGTCTCGATTTTCGGCGCGACCTCCTACGAGTGGAGCCTGCTGGACATGGCGGCCCTGTACGCGGGCCTCACAGTGGTTCCGATCTACGAGTCGAGCTCGGCCGAACAGATCCGCTGGATCGTCTCCGACGCCGACGTCCGCCTCGTCCTGACCGACTCGGCCGCACACGCCGCCGCAGTCGACTCTGTGAAGACGCCCGGCCTCATGCCGACGCTCGTCTACGACAGCGACGGTTTGCAACAGCTGTACGCGGCCGGCTCGGGAATCGACGAGGCTCGCGTGCTGGAGAGGAAGAATGCGCTGACCGGCGGGGACACGGCGACGATCATCTACACCTCCGGCACCACCGGAAACCCGAAGGGCGTCGAGCTGACCCACGGCAACATCGCGGCGATCACGATGTCCACGCTCGCCGCCGAAGGGCCGATCATCGACCGCGGCGACAGCAGAATCCTCCTCTTCCTCCCCCTCGCCCACGTCATGGCCAGGGTCGTCTTCTACTTCGCCGTCGCCGGCCGCGGGCGGGTGGCGCACGTCCCCAACGTCAAACACCTGCTGAGCGACATCCAGTCTTTTGAGCCCTCGGCCCTCCTGTGCGTGCCGCGGGTCCTGGAGAAGGTCTACAACGCGGCCGAGGCAAAGGTGCGCGGGCTGCGGCTCAAAATCTTCCGCTGGGCGGCTCATGTGGCCGTGCGCAACTCGCGCAAGAGGTTCCACGGGCCGCTGTTCCTCCTCCAGCGGGCTCTCGCGCGCGCCCTCGTGTGGAAGAAAATCACCGCCGCCCTGGGCTCGAACTGCCGGTACGCGATATCGGCGGGCGCTCCCCTCGGCAAATGGCTCGGCCACTTCTATCGCGGCATCGGCCTCTCAGTCATCGAGGCTTTCGGCCTGACCGAGACCTCCGGCCCGTCCACCGCCAACCGCCCCGGCGCCTTCAAGATGGGCACGGTGGGCCAGCCCCTTCCCGGAACCGCCGTGAAAATCGCCGACGACGGCGAAATCCTCCTCAAGGGCCCGCACGTTTTCCCCGGATATCACAACAACCCCTCAGCCACGTCCGAGGCGTTCGAGAAAGGCTGGTTCCGCACGGGCGACGTCGGCGCCATCGACAAGAACGGGTTCCTCTCCGTCACCGGAAGGAAGAAGGAGCTCATCGTCACCGCGGGAGGCAAAAACGTCGCCCCAGCCGTCCTCGAGGACAAGCTGCGCGGGCACCCTCTCATCTCACAGGTCGTGGCCGTCGGCGACAAACGCCCCTTCGTCGGCGCGCTCATCACCCTCGACGCCGACATGCTTCCCGGCTGGCTGCGCGGGCACGGACTGCCGCACATGGACGCCGCCTCGGCGGCTCGCCATCCGGCCGTCCTCGAAGCGCTCCAGCGGGCGGTTGACCGGACAAACGAGCAGGTTTCGCGCGCCGAGTCAATCCGCAAATTCACGGTGGTCAACGGCGACTTCACGGAGGAGAACGGCCTGCTCACCCCGTCGATGAAGGTCAAGCGCGCCGACGTCCTCCAGCGCCACGCCGACGTCGTCGAAAGCCTCTACGCGGACCCTCTCAAATAACGGCCGATCGGCGCGCAGGTATCCTTGAGGCGTCCCGCAAGCGCATCGTTCAACGCGTACCGGCGTGCACGGTCGCTTCGCGAACCCCCGTCCTCGTCGAAGGAGGCCCGATGATATCCGGCCGCACAAAGGCGTTTGCCCTTTTCGGCTCGCCCGTGGAGCATTCGCTCTCCCCCGCCATGCACAACGTGTCCTTCGCCGAGCTCGGGCTCGACTGCGTCTACCTGTGCCACGACGTCGTCCCCTCGGCCATAGGCGCCGCCGTCGCGGGCGCGCGCGCCATGGGCTTCGCGGGCTTCAACGTGACGATGCCGTGCAAGGCCGCCGTGATCGAGCATCTCGACGAGCTCTCCCCCGCGGCCCGGCTCATGGGCGCGGTCAACACGGTCAAGCGCGAGGGCGATCGGCTCATCGGCCACAACACCGACGGAGCGGGCCTGCTGCGGTCGGTCGCCGAGCGAGGCTTCGCCGTGGCGGGCGCCGTCGTCGCGGTCATCGGCGCAGGCGGCGCGGGCTCGGCGGTTTACACTCAGGCCGCGCTCGACGGCGCGGGGAGAGTCTCCGTCTTCAAACGCGCCAACGCGTCCTTCGGGCCGACGTCGCAGAAAATCGCCGCGCTCTCCGAGCGCACGGGCGTGAATCTGACGCTCACCGACGTCGCCGACGAGGCAGCCCTCGAACGGGCCGTGCGGGAAGCCGACATCGTCGTGGACGCCACCCGGGTGGGCATGGCGCCCCTCGAAAGCCAATCAAACGTCAGGGAAGAATGGCTCCGCCCCGGCCAGGCCGTGGTGGACACCGTCTACCACCCGCGCGAGACGAAGCTGCTCGCCCTGGCCGCCCAAGCCGGAGCCACCCCGATCGACGGGCTCGGAATGCTTTTGTGGCAGGCCGCCATCGCCGAGGAAATCTGGCTCGACGTCGCCATGCCGGTCGAGCGCGTCCGCGAAGCCGTGTTCGGAGGCTGAATTCTCGGCGGCCAACCCATCGAGGAGCGACGCTCCCGAAGCGGCCAGGCGCCCGGCCATGCCGGGGCAACGGCGGTTTCCCATGCCGAGGCGATTCCGAGACGACATGAGGCGACGACGGCGGACGCCAAGTTTGCTGTCATCGGCAGGAGAATTCGAATCCCTTCTTTATCAGTTCCCGAAGCCACGAGCTATTCGCCGTCTCAAGGGACTTCACTACGACGTGATGGTTCCACCGGCGGGCGCTGACTTGGGTGACCCCGTGAATTCCGGGAAATTCCTCCCTGTGATCCAAAGCGACATTGAGATAGAGCGTTCCGTCGCCGGTTTTCTCATATGCCCACATCCAGAGGAATTTCCGATTGACCGAGTAGCTGAGCTGAGAACGAAGCTCTCTTTTGACGCTGCCCAGGCCCATCACGTACGCATCGATCGCCTGACAGTGCGCGTCGGTCTTAGGTTTTTGCGAGAACTCTCCGATCATCTTGTTGCTCGGCACAGCAACCTCCTCGAACACGCCCTCAATGCCGCCCGTGCGCAAGGTGGGACTCGAACCCACACGCCCTAGGGCACCAGAACCTAAATCTGGCGCGTCTACCAATTCCGCCACTCGCGCGCTGCCACCATATTCTAACGGCTCGCGGGGCCGCCGGCCATCGCCGTTCTCAGCGCAGGCCGCCCGGCACATCGCCAGCGCTTTTTCCGACGGAGGCGCGACTGAGCGGCAAACGCATCGCAGACGCCCGCCGCTTCCGGCGCCGCGACGCAGGCCGCCCATCCGTTGCGCCGTCGCCGGCCATCGCCGGAAAAGCGGCTAGTCGATCCCCAGTTCCCTGCGCAGGCGCGCCACATGCCCCTTGGCCTTGACGTTGCAATTGGCGAGGAGAATCTTGCCGTCCTTGCCCACGACGAACGTCGATCGGATGACCCCGCGCACGATCTTCCCGTAGTTCTTCTTCTCGCCGAAGGCGCCGTACGCCTCCATGACGTCGCGCTCGGGATCGCTGGCCAGCGGGAAGTTCAGGGCGCCGCGCCGGGCGAACTTCTCCAGGGAGCCCAGCGAATCCGGCGAAACTCCGACGACCGAGTATCCGGCGCCTTTCAGCGAGTTCAGACTGTCGCGGAAGTCGCACGCCTCGGTTGTGCATCCGGGCGTCATCGCCTTGGGGTAGAAGTAGACGATCACGCCCTTCTCCGCCTTGCCCAGCGCCTCGGACAGCCGGATGTCGCCGTCGGTGCTCGGGAGGGTGAAATCGGGCGCAATGTCGCCGACGTCGAGTTTGACCATGCGACTATCTTGCCACTGCCGCCTCGTTTCGACCGCCCAAGCCCCGCCCCGTTCACCCGGCGAGAAAACCTCCGCTCAGGAAGCGGCGGCCAGAATCTCCCTGGCACACTAAACGCATGAGCGAAATCGATTCGGATGCCATCGGCCCCTGGTTGCCGCCCGAGGACCTGCGCTTCGTCCGCGAAAAGGTTCCCATGGTCTACGTCGACATCGTCCCGGTTCGCCTTGACGAGGCGGGCGCCCTGGAAGCGGTGGGAATGCTTTTGTGCGCCGACGACGAAGGAATCAACCGAGCTTTCCCGTCCGGGCGCATCCTGCTCTATGAGACGATCCGCGAGGCGCTCGCGCGGCACATCGACAAAGACCTCGGCCCCATGGCGCTCCCCCGAATCCCGGCGGTTCTCACGCCTTTCACCGTCGGCGAGTACTTCCCCATGGGGGAAGGCTGGCACGACCCGCGCCAGCACGCCGTCTCCCTCGCCTACATCGTCCCCATGCAGGGCGACTGCAACCCGGGCGACGATTCGCTCGAATTCTCGTGGTTCACGCCCGGGGAGGCCCGTACGCGCGAGCTCCAAGCCGAGCTCATTCCCGCGCACGCATCCCTGCTTCGCCGCGCCCTCGCCGTGCTCGGCTGCGACGCCTAAATCCTCGCGGCCAGCGCCCGAAATGCCTTTCCTCGGTGCGATATGGCTTCCTTGCGTTCCGGCGTCAGCTCAGCGCTGGAAACCGAGAGGCCCTCGGGCCTGAATATCGGGTCGTATCCGAACCCGTTCTCGCCGCGCGGGGCAAAGAGGAGGCTTCCGCGCATGATTCCCTCCGCGACCTCCTCGCGCCCGTCGGGGGCGGCCATCGCCGCGGCGCACACAAAGGACGCCCCGCGATGCCTCTCCGGAACGTCGGCCATCTGCGCCAGCAAGAGCTCCAGGTTCGCGGCGTCGTCGCCGTGCCTTCCGCACCACCGCGCGGAAAACACCCCCGGAGCCCCGCCCATCGCGTCCACGCAGATGCCCGAGTCGTCGGCGAGGGCGAGCAGGCCGGTCGCCTCCGCCAGCTGTCTGGCCTTGATGAGGGCGTTGCCCGCGAAGGTCACCTCGTCCTCGACCGGCTCGGGGACGTCGAACGCCTCGGCGCCCACGATCTGCGCTCCGGGCAGGAGCGGCAGGAGAATCGCGCGCAGCTCCGCGACTTTGTGCGGATTGCGGGTGGCCAGCACAAGCTTCATCGGTTCTCCCATCCGGCGACGATCCGAGGATCGATGGGGTTGTCGCCCGTCAGCGCCTCTTTCTGGACGGCGGCCAAATGAGCCGTCCCGATCGCGGCGAGGTCCAAAAGCTCCCCCAGCTCGCCCCTTGAGAACGGCGCGTGCTCGGCGGTCCCCTGAATCTCGATGAACTGGCCGGCGCCTGTCGCGACCACGTTCATGTCGGTGTCGGCGCGTGAGTCCTCCTCGTAGGGCAGGTCGAGCACCGGGCGGCCGTCGACGACGCCGACCGACACTGCGCTCACCGTGTCGCTGAGAACCGGCCTGCGCGGTTTGACGATCCCTTTCCCCACAGCCCAATCGACGGCGTCGGCCAACGCCGCAAAGGCGCCGGTGATCGACGCCGTGCGGGTGCCGCCGTCGGCCCGAAGAACGTCGCAATCGAGCTGGACAGTATTCTCGCCGAGTGCCCGCATGTCGACGCAGGCGCGCAGCGCGCGGCCGATCAGCCGCGAAATTTCGTGCGTCCTTCCGCCGATCTTTCCCTTGACCGACTCCCGGGACGAGCGTTCGTCCGTGGCGCGGGGAAGCATCGAGTACTCGGCGGTCACCCAGCCCAGGCCGGTGTCCTTGCGCCAGCGCGGAACGCCTTCCGTGAAGGAGGCGACGCACAAAACCGTTGTTTTGCCGAAGGAGACGAGAACGCTGCCCTCGCCTGCGTCGAGCCAGCCTCGGGAGATGGACACGGGACGCATGTCGTCGACGGCTCGGCCGTCTGCTCGTTGACTCATGCGTGCGATCCTACCGCTTTCAGACGCGGTGCTCCTCGCCCGGAAGCACGGCCCGCACGGGGCCCTCGTAGACGCGCTCGGCGCTCCGCCGAACCGCCTCGGGGTCGGTCCACGGCTGCAGGTGCGTCAAAAGCAGCCTCGCCGCGCCCGCCCGCTGGGCGAGCTCGCCGGCGCGCGAACCCGTCATGTGGACGCCGCGCACCGAGTCGCGCCCGTCTTCGAACGCGCACTCCGAGAGAAGGAGGTCGACGCCCCGGGCCATCTCCACCTCCGTGTCGCACAGGTCGGTGTCGCCGGTGTAGCCGAGGGTGGCATTGCCCGGGCCGAGGTCGCTCGGCCCGCTCACCCTCATCCCCACGCACGGCACCGTGTGATCGGCGGCGAAAGCCTCAAGCTTCATCGGGCCTATTTCGACGACGTCGCCCGGCCCGATCTGCTTGAACTCGAACTCGCCCTCGTAGGTCTCCTCGTCTGGGTCCCCGCCGAGCTGGCGGGTGCGGTACTGCCCGTCGCCCGGGCTGTAGACGGGGATCCGCGCAAGCGGCCCGCCGGGAAACCAGCGCCGATACACCTGCATGCCGATGATGTCGGCGCAATGGTCGGTGTGCAGATGGCTGAGCACCATCGCGTCGAGGTCGGCTGGCCCATGGCTCCGGGGCCGAAGTCGAGGACGGCCGAGTATGTGCGCAGCCTGCCGTCGTCATCCTCCCCGTCGGCTTGGAGAAGATAGGCCGACGCCGCCGAAAACCTGCCGGACATCGAACCCGAGCAGCCGATGACGGTCAGTCTCATGCGCTCACCCCCGAGCTGATCTGGGAGATCGAACGCGCCGCGCCGACCTCCGGGCCGAG
>NZ_DBHHEV010000078.1:0-10905 GCF_057238965.1 Peptidiphaga sp. | reverse complement strand
GGTCGGGCCTCGTACGGGCCCGCGGGCGCTTCCGCCGCCGAACGCGGAGGTTGGGCAGCCGCGGCGAATCGCGGACGCGCAGGCGTGTGTTCGCGGGCTTGCCCCGAGGGCGGCCGCGCGGTCCGATCCGGCGCCGAGCCGGATGCTTTGCGAAACGGGGCCTTCGGGCCGGAAGGAGGCGAGACGGTGAGCGACGTGCAGCTCGACCGGTGGCAGAGGGAGGCCCTCGAGGCATGCCGGGCGCCGTGCCGCGTCAGCCTCCTGGGCGCCCCGGGCACGGGCAAATCCGCCGTCGTCGCGGCGCTCGTCGCACGCGAGGCGGCACTGGGCCGCCGCATCGCCGTCCTCACCCTCGACAGGCGGGCCGCCTCCTCGCTTCAATCGGCCGTGTCGCTGACGAACGGTTCGCTCTCGGAGCGGGTGAGCGTCCGCTCGCTCGTCTCCTTCTGCTACGGGATCGTCCAGAGTTACGCGCAGGCGGTGGGAAGGCGCGAGCCCGAGCTCATCTCCGGCCCGGAGGAGGACGCGCTGCTGTCCGACATACTCGCCGACCCCGAAACGGGCGTCGAGTTCCCCGACTTCGTCGACGACGGCCTCAGGCGGCAGCGCGGCTTCCGCGCCCAAATGCGCGACCTTCTCACCCGCGCGTGCGAGTTGGGGCTCTCGCCTCGGCGGCTCGAGGACCTGGGGCGAGAGCACGGCGAACCGATGTGGGTCGCGGGGGGACAGCTTCTAGGCCTGTACGAAGGCGTGACGACGGCGCGCGACGCGCTCGCCGGGACGGCCGACGCTCCCGACCGGCTCGACCACGCCCACCTCGTCGGAGCGGCGACCGCGATCTTGCGGGACTGGGAGGCCAACGTCCCCGGGCCGCACCCCCGGCCGCGATGGGATTGGGCCGTCGTCGAGGACATCCACAACGCGCCGAGGTCGGTGCTCGGCTTGCTCGCGGAGCTGGCCGCCGACGGCGCCTCCGTCGTCACCACGGGCGACCCCGACTGCGCGGTGCAGGGCTTCAGGGGCGGCGTCGCCTCGCTTCCCGGCGACGTCGCCGCCCCGGCCCCGCGCGGGCTCGGCAGCCGAACGGTCGCTTTGCGGCAGCGGCATCGCGGGGGCCCGAAGATCGCCGGGGTCGCCGACGCTCTCGCCGAAGCCATTCGAGTCGGCGGAGGCGGGACCCGCCAGCGCAGCCCGAAGGCGGCCGAGCGGCGCGACAGCGTGAGCGCGCGGCGCTTCGTCCACCCGGAGGAAGAGGCGGCGGCCATAGCCCGGGCCGTGCGCGAGGCGCGCCTTTTGCGGGGAATCCCCTATTCCGAGATGGCCGTGGTCACGAGGTCGCGTTCGACGCACCCCGGACTGCGCGCCTCCCTCGTACGCCGCGGGGTCCCCGTGGGACAGATAGGAACCGACCGCCCGTTGCGCGAAGAGCCCGCCGTGGACGCCCTCCTCGCTCTCATTCGCCTCGCCCTCGACGGAGCGTCCGACAACGCCGAGCTCGTCCGAGTGCTGACCGGCCCCCTCGTGGGAATCGACCCCCTCCGCCTGCGCCAGATCGGCAGGATTCTGCGCGGCGGAGAGCTCGCCCGCGGCGGGAGCCGCAGCGAATCCGAGCTTTTGTCCCTCGCGGCCGAAGGCCCCTCGCGTCTGAGCGAGGCCGCGCCCCGGGGAATCGGCGATCTGCTGCGCGCGGCCCGAATGTTCGAAACCGTGCGCGAGGCGGCTGAACGCTCGAACCGCCAGGCCGAGGAAGTGCTCTGGGCGGCGTGGGAAAGCAGCGGCAAGGCCGAGGAGTGGCGCGAGGCCGCTCTGCGCGGCGGGACCGCCGGGGACGCGGCCGACTCGGCGCTCGATTCGGTCATACAGCTTTTCCGCGTGGCCCAGCGTATGGCGGACAGGGACGTCGACGTCCCCATCGACGTCGTCCTCGACGAACTCCAGACGCACAATCTGCCTGAAGACTCGATAGCCCGGGCCGGAGCCGCCGCCCAAACGGTGACGCTGACCACTCCGAACGCCTCCATCGGCAGGCAGTGGGAGTTCGTCGTCGTCGCGGGGCTCCAGGACGGCTTGTGGCCGAATATGCGGCTGCGAGACACGTACACGGCGACCGGGAGGCTGGCCCAGATCGTCACGGGGCGCGATCCGGGCGCGTCCGGCGCGGACGGGCTCGCCGGACGCCGCCAGGCCTACGAGGAGATCCTCGACGACGAATTGCGCCAGCTCCACCACGCGATCACCCGCGCCGACGGCGAGCTTCTGCTCACCTGCGTGGATTCGGAGGAGGCGCGCCCCTCGCGCTTCTTCGAGCTCATGGGCTTTGTGACCGAGGAGCTCCGGGACGCCGCCTCCGCCGGCCGGCAAGGCTCGGGCGACGCCCGTCGGTCCGACAGGCCGTCGGACTTCGCCGACGCACGTGGCCCTTCCGCCGCGCTCGATTCCGACGGCGCCCGCGACGCTGCCGCAGCGTCCGGCCGTCTCGTCTTGGAAAGCCCTCGGGCGGCCGAGGGGGAGCTCGACGTCGTCGGCCTGGTGGCGGACATACGCCGGTTCGGAGCCGGCGGGCGCGAGGCCAAGGAGGTCCTTGCGCGCCTGCGCGAGGCCGGATTCCGGCAGGCCGATCAGAGCACGTGGGCCGAGGCCCTTGAGCCGACGTCGTCGAGGGGGATCGAGGCGGGCGGAACCGTCGTCGTCTCTCCGTCGCGCGTCGAAACGATGCTCGACTGCCCCCTGAGGGGCTTCCTTTCGCTCGTGGGGGCGGAGGATTCGGACGACAGGAGGACGGCCGACATAGGAACGCTCGTCCACGCGATCGCCGAAAGGTCGGCGAATTCGAGCCGCGAGGAGATCTTGGGCGACTTCGAGGCCAGCTGGGCGGCTTTCGACAAGCCTGAGGACCCCGTGGCCGCGCAGGCCGAATACGCCCGGGCGCGCATCCTCGTCGAGGGGCTTGCCGCCTATCTCGAGGACTTCGCCCGCGGCGGCGGCAGCGCCGAGGTTGAGCGGCGGATATCGGTCGATATGGAGGACGGCGTCGTGCTCAGCGGCAAGATCGACAGGGTCGAGCACGACGGCGCGGCGAGGCGGATCGTCGATTTCAAAACCGGCAAGCGCGCGGTCTCGGCCAAGGAGGCCGAGGACAACGTCCAACTTCAGCTCTACCAGTGGGCGATGGGCGAGTCCGGCCTCCCCGCGGACGGCGGGGCGGCGCTCGTCTATCTCGGGCAGACGTTGAAAACGAAACTGCCCGCGCGGCGAGAACAGCGGCCTCTCAGTCCGGAAGGCAAGGCGCTCGCAGAGGAGCGCCTGAGGCAGGCCGGCCGCCTGCTGCGGGGCGGCGAATTCCCCGCGCGCCCGTCGCAGGCCTGCCGCACGTGCCGTTTCGTCTCGCTGTGCCCGGCCAAATCCCAGGGAAGGCTGGCCTCGTGAGCGAAGCGACGTACGAGCGGGTCATGCGCCGGCTCGCGGGCGACCGAATGCCGACGCCGGAGCAGCGCGAAGTCATTGAGTCCCAGGACGCCGCGATCCTCGTGACGGCGGGCGCCGGGTCGGGGAAGACGGCGACGATGGCCAATCGAATCGCCTATCACGTGGCTGCGGGCCGCGTCTCGCCCGAAGAGGTGCTCGGCCTGACGTTCACCCGCAAGGCCGCGGGCGAACTTAGCCAGCGCGTGGACCGCGCCCTCGGGCGCCTGCGGGCCGCCGGGATGCTGCCGCATACCGGCCAGACCTCGCGGTCGTCCCTCGCCCGGCCGACGATCTCCACCTACAACGCCTTCGCGTCTGACATCGCCGCCTCGTACGGAATGCTCGTGGGCGCCGACCCGACGGCGCGGCTCGTCACCGACGCCGAGCGCTTCCAGCTCATGGACTCCGTCGTCGCCGAAGGCGCCGTCGACCCCGACGTCGCCTCCCGCCACAGCCGCGCGCGCATCGTCGAGGTCGCCCTGTGCCTCGCCGCCGGAGGGATCGACAACGGGGTTTCCGTCGAGCAGATGCGCGAGTTCTTCGAGGGCGAGGCCGCCGCCCTCAAACGCCTCGGGGAGGACCCCAGGAGGTTCACGAAGGGCGACATGGCCGACGCCGGCATGGAATCGGCCGAATGGGAACGGCTCAAAAGAGACTGGAGGGCCCTGGCGAAGGCGGACTTCGCCCTGCAGCTGGCGTGCCTTCCCGCCGTCGAAGCCTACATGGAGCGCAAGCGGAGCCTCGGGCTGGTCGAATTCGCCGACCAGGTGGCAACCGCCTCCGAAGTGCTCGGGCGGTACGGGCGGATCGGCGAGGAAACGGCCTCGAGGCACCGCCTAGTGCTGCTTGACGAATATCAGGACACCTCCGTCAACCAGGCCGTCTTCCTCCGCCGCGCGCTCGGCGGGGCGGGCGAGGGCAGGTCCGTGTGCGCGGTGGGCGACCCCAACCAGGCGATCTACGGTTGGCGCGGGGCGAGCGCGAACGCGCTGGCGGACTTCGCGGTCGCCTTCGCGGGCGAGGCGCCGGTCCGCCGCCTGACGCTCTCGACCTCCTTCCGCTCCGACGCGGCGATCCTCGACGCGGCGAACGCCGTGGCCGCGCCCCTCAACGAGGCCGCCGCGGGCGTGCGCAAGCTCGAAGCGAGGCCGGGCTGCGGCCCCGGGCGCGTCGTCGAAGCCCGCCCGCTGTTCGCCGAGGACTCCTACCGGGCGATCGCCCGGAGGGTCGAGGACGTTCGGGCCGAGGTTTCCCGCACGCGGGGCGCCCAGCCGGAGATCGCCGTCCTTTGCAGGAAGCGCTCCTCGATCGAACGGGTCGCGGACGCGCTGCGCGAAAGGGGGGTCGCGTACGAGATGGTTGGAGGCGAGAGCCTCATCGAACGCCCGGAGATCGTCACGGTGCGCGCCGCGCTCGGCGTCCTCGCCCGCCCTTCGCGCGGCGGGCTGCTCGTGCGGCTGCTGCTCCACTGGGGCACGGGCAGCGACGCCATAAGGGCCCTCCGTGAATGGTCTCGAGAGCTGGCGCGGCGGTCCGTGGGCGATATGCCGCTCGACCCTCGCGCCGAGGCCAGCCTCGTCGAGGCGGTCAGCTGCCTTCCAGATCAGGAGTGGGTCGGCTCCCGAGGCTTGGCCTTGGACTCGGTGGCTTTCAGCCGCCTGAGCCTCGTTTCGAAATCGCTGGCCTCGCTGCGATCCTCCGTCCACCTGCCCCTCGCCGACCTCGTCGAAAAATGCATCTCGGAGCTGGGGCTCGACCTGGCCGCGGCCTGTCGGACCGAAGGGTCCCAGCGGGTGCGGACGTCCCTCGATTCGTTCGTCGCGCTGGCGCGCGGATATTCGGCCGCACATCCGGGGGCCTCGGTCCGAGACTTCGTCGACTGGCTCGACCTCGTCGAACGCCACGAACACGGGGGAGAGGAGGAAGCGGGAATCGACGCCTCGGAGGAGGTCGAGGTGCACGCCGGAGTGGTCCAAATCTTGACGGTCCACGCTGCCAAAGGCCTCGAATGGCGGGACCTGGTGGCCATCCCGGAAATGGTCTCCGCCCAGTTCTCCGAAAAGGAGACTGGCAAGTCATGGACCACGGACCCTGCCGTCTTCCCGTTCCCCCTCAGGGCCGACCGCGCGCACCTTCCCCGATTTCGCCCGAGCGACTTCTCCGAGAAGCTCGACGCCGCTCTGGCCTACAGCCGATTCCTGCGCACCGACATCCCCGCGCACGAAAACGCGGAAGCCCGCCGCCTCGCCTACGTCGCCTTCACGCGGCCCCAGGCGGAGCTCTTCCTGGCGGGATACGGACTGCCCGCCAAGGAGATCCCCCCGTCCTTCGTCGAGGACGACGCCGTCAGCCTCCTGCCGCGCTCGGTTTTCCTCGACGACGTTCGCAAGGGCGCGGGCGTCCTCCCCGCGGCCGACGTCGCCGGCCCCGAATGGCCGTCGGAGCTGACCGAGGAGTGCCCGGCGACGATGCCCCTTGCGGAGGCGACCGAGCGGACCGGAGGCCCGCCCGAGCCCGTCATCGACTACGCGAACGCCGATCTGCCCCTGTGGCCGGCCGACGTCGTCCGCGCCGGCCCCGGCGCCGGGCCTGTCTCCGAACCCACCTGCTCCGGGGGAGGCTCCGGCAATCCCGGGGAAAGCCCCGTTCCGCCCGAGCGCGTGGCAATGTGGCGGCGGAGCGCCGACCTTCTCATCCGCGAGCGCGAGGCGGCGTCCCGCCCGGCCGTGCCGGAGCGCCCGTACGTCACGGCCACCGACGTCGTCCACCTCAGCGAAGACCCCGCGGCCTTTCTCGCCCAATGGCGCCGGCCGACGCCGCAGCGTCCGAGCCGGGCGGCGCGCACAGGAACCGAGGTGCATTCGCGCATCGCCGAGTTCTACGAGCGCCCCGCCAGGCTCGACATCGACTCGGTCATGGCGCAGGGGGAGCAGCCTGTCGACATGGACGTCCTCACGCGCGAGGAGGAGGCCCGTCTGCTCGAGGCGTTCAAGGCCAGCAGGTGGGCGCGCATGCCGGCGATCGCCGTTGAGGAGAGCCTTTCGGCGGTGATCGGCGGGCGCGTTGTGCGGTGCACGATCGACGCTGTCCTCGACACCTCCGCCGAGCCGGACCTTTCGGCGGCGACGATCGTCGACTGGAAGACGGGGCGGCGACCCGACGGGGAAGCCTTGGCCTCCCGGGAGCTGCAGCTTGCGATCTATCGGCTGGCCTGGGCCCGCGCCCACGGGCGGGACATAGCGGACGTCGGCGCATGCTTCGTCTATCTGCGAGAGCCGGAAGGAAGGCAGACGCTCGCTGCGGCCAAACTGACGGAAGAGGAGGTGGCCAGGCGCATCGAGGATTCGCTCGCCGCGGGCATGGAAGCCGGAGTCGGCCTCTGGCGGCCCGCCCGAGAGTGAGCCCGCGGCGGCCCGTTTGAAATCTTTCCGCGGCGTCTTGGGATCTGCGCCGGTTTAAGATTCGGCCTCGGCGACCTGCTTGGACAGGTCGTCGAGCATGCTTCGCGCCTCTTTCTGGATTGACTCGTTGTTTGTGCGCACACCGTGCATGAGCCACCTGGGGATGGCCAGTTCCGACATGAGCAGCATGCGCGAGTACATCGCGTCGTCGATGCCCGTGCCGCGCGTGTGCTCGTAGGCGTCAATGACGGCTGCGTAGACGCTCTCTTCCAAGGAGAGGAAGGGGGCGAGGTCCATCGCCGGGTCGGCCACCTTCGCCTCGCCGAAGCCTGTGACGGTGGCTATTCCGCCGTCGGACCACAGGAAGTTCTCGGCGTCGATGTCGCCGTGGACTACGGTCGGCTCGAATTTCCAATTCGAGGACTTTTCCAGAGCGTCCTCCCAGCGTTCAAGGAGGTTGAGGGGGAGGGAGCTCGCCTCGTCGACGTCGGTGAGCTCGGTGAACAGCCGCATGCGCCAGTCGGTCGCGCTGTAGACGGGAAGGCCGGCGTCGGCAATGACGTCGTGCGAAAGCGAGTGGATCGACGCAATGACCCGCCCAATCTCGCGGGCTTGGTCGCGCCCGATGTCCTCCCAGTCGATCGCCGTTCCGAAAGGCTGCGGGCACACGACGGCCCGCCCTCCGGTCGCCGCGTGGACGAAGCCGGCGGGGCGGAGGATGTCGAAGGGAAGGTTGCCGCGCCGCAGCTCCTGGAGGAGGTTGGGCGCGAGGGCCGCCTCGGCTTCGATGATCGTCGCAGCGTGCGAGTTCTTCGGACATTTGACCATCCAGTGGCGTCCGTGCGCGTCGAGCACTCCGCCCGAGACGTAGTCGTCCGTGTTGACGAAGGGCGGCCGCGTGCTCACGGCTTCCAAGCCGTCGATCGCCGCAACGGCGAGGGCTGCGAGATACAGAGAATTGCTCACGTTGTTAACCTACGTCGTTTCGATGGCCTATGCCTCTTTACACACCGCTTTGGGTACCGTACCTTCTCGGCAACCGGATTTATCCACATGTGAAGGGTGTTTATCCACAGGGTGTGAATGGCGGCCGACGGCCTGTTTTCGCCGCGTCTAGTCTGCGAATTGTAAAGGCGATCCGCGACGTCGAAGCGAAAGCGCGCGAGACGGTTCGGCGCGAAGGCCTCGATCCGCACGGGAGGCCGGAGGCCTGAATCGGATCCTCGGTGAGTCGATCGCCGAGGACGAACGGCTTGCTGCGCGCAGCGCGGCAGAGGCCATCGACGACGACGTCCCGGTCGAGCGCGCTCTGCGCGCCGAGATCGGCGGAATGGGAATCCGGGTCGGCGAACCCGCGGGCCGGGCGGCGTCGCCGTGACGCTCGAAACGGATGTCCGCCTGCCCCTGTCCATCGACGGCTTCGGGCCGCGATCCGTGCGCATCGGCGCGACGAGCTCGGCCAAACTGCGGGCAATCGAAGCGCCATGAGGTAGCCTTGGGCCGTGGCAACCGATCATCAGGCAGAAATCGAAGCTCTGCGAAAGACCTTCCAGCAGATCTCCTCCGTGTCGAATCCGGAGGGGCTGCGCAAGCGCATCGCCGAGCTGACGGAGGCGTCGGCGGCTCCCGACCTTTGGGACGACCAAGACAAGGCCCAATCCGTCACGTCCAAGCTTTCGCACGCCCAGGCCGAACTGGACAAAATCAATGCCATGTCCGCCGCGTTGGACGACCTTGAGGCTCTCAAAGAGATGGCCGACGAGGAGGCCGGCTCCGACCCTGAGACGGCCGCGGAGCTCTATTCGGACCTTGAGCGCGAGCTCGGACAAGTCGGCGCCGACATGTCCGAGCTGGAGATCCGCACGCTGCTGTCCGGCAAATACGACGAGCGCGAGGCCGTCGTGACGATACGTTCGGGGGCAGGAGGGGTCGACGCCGCCGATTTCGCCCAGATCCTCCAGCGCATGTACCTGCGTTGGGCCGAGCGCCGCGGCTACAGCGCCAAGGTGCTCGACACGTCGTACGCCGAGGAGGCCGGGATCAAATCGACGACCTTCGAGGTCGGCGCACCCTACGCTTACGGAACTCTGTCCGTCGAAGCCGGAACGCACCGCCTCGTGCGCATCAGCCCCTTCGACAACCAGGGGAGGCGCCAAACCTCCTTCGCCGCCGTCGAGGTCATTCCTCTCATTGAACAGACCGACCACATCGACGTTCCCGAAGCCGATATACGCGTCGACGTCTTTCGCTCGTCGGGGCCGGGCGGGCAGTCCGTCAACACCACGGATTCCGCGGTCCGCATCACCCACATTCCGACCGGGATCGTCGTCTCGATGCAGGATGAGAAGTCCCAGATCCAAAACAGAGCCGCTGCGATGCGAGTGCTCCAATCCCGCCTTCTGCTCCTGAAACAGGAGGAGGAAGCCCGCGAGAAGAAGGAGCTCGCCGGAGACATCAAGGCCTCGTGGGGGGATCAGATGCGTTCGTACGTGCTCCAGCCTTACCAGATGGTCAAAGACCTGCGGACGGGATACGAAGCGGGCAACCCCGAGGCGGTGTTCGACGGCGACATCGACGGCTTCATCGACGCCGGCATCCGATGGCGGGCGACGGGCGTCAAGGCCGGCGAAGGAGAGTGACGACGGCGCCGGCCCGCAAACGGCCGGCGCCAGGCAGCCCGGCGAGCCGAGAGCTTTCCAATTCGGCAGAGAGGCTCGGCCGGCCAAACCGGGAAAAGAAGAGCTTAGGGGTGGCCGCCAAAAGAGGGCTCAAGGCTCGGACGGCAAAGGGGAGGTCCGGCCGACGAGAGGCAGGTTCCGTCCGCAGGCGGTCGTCGCCCGGATTTCGACGTCGTCGGCGCGCCTAGGAGAGAAACCGCCCGTTGACGCGTAAGGTCTATGCGACCCATGGCGTTATCAATTCGGCGGTTTTTATGATCACATTCGACAAGGTGACGAAGCTCTACCAAAGAGGCGCTCACCCTGCCCTCGACGATGTCAGCATCGACGTCGAGCGCGGAGAGTTCGTCTTCCTCGTGGGCCCCTCGGGCTCCGGAAAGTCCACGATGCTTTCGCTCATCCTCGCGGAGGAGCGCCCCACTTCCGGCCGCGTCCACGTTCTCGGAAAAGACCTGTCGAAAGTCTCCCAGCGCCGCGTGCCTCTGCTGCGCCGCCAGATCGGCGCCGTTTTTCAAGATTTCCGCCTGCTCGGCGACAAGAACGCCTACGAGAACGTCATGCTTGCGCTTCAGGTCATCGGCGCGCCGCGCCACAGGATCAAAACCGAGGTGCCCGAGGTCATCGAGATGGTCGGCCTCGAAGGCAAGGAGAAGCGCTACATGACCGAGCTTTCGGGCGGCGAGCGCCAGCGCGTCGCCATCGCCCGGGCCATGGTCAACAGGCCGCAGGTGCTTCTGGCCGACGAGCCCACCGGAAACCTCGACCTTGAAACGGGGATGTCCATCATGCGGCTGCTTGACCGCATCAACCGTTCGGGCACGACGGTGGTCATGGCCACCCACGATCAGAGCATCGTCAATCAGCTGCGCAAGCGCGTCGTCGAACTCAAAGACGGAATGGTCGTCAGGGACGAGGCGCGCGGAGTCTATGGAGGTGAAAAGCGGTGAGGCTGCGTTTCATCAGCACCCAAACCCTCAAGGGTCTGTGGTCGAATCGGGCAATGGCGGTCTCGGTCATGCTCGTCACCTTCGTCTCCCTTCTGTTCATCGGGTCGGCGTCGCTGCTGCAAAAGCAGATCGGCGTGGTCCGCGACCAATGGCTCTCCGACCTCGAAATCTCTGTCTTCATGTGCCCGGCCAATTCCAACAAGGCCGGCTGCGCCGACGGAGAGGCGACCGACAAGCAGATCGCGGACATCCGCAAGGAGCTCACGGACGGCCAGCTGTCCAAGTACGTCGAGAAGTTCAGGTTCGAGACGAAGGGCCAAGCTCTCGAAAACTACCGCAAGCAGATGAAGGGATCGGGCTTTGAGGACGGTGTGACGAAGGAGGACATGCAGGTCTCCTTCCGCATCAAGCTCA
>NZ_DBHHEV010000077.1:0-11710 GCF_057238965.1 Peptidiphaga sp. | reverse complement strand
CCGTGCAGTTTCCAACCTAAAGCCATGGGGTCCTCTCCCGTTGCGTCACGGGCACCCGATGGGGCACCCGATCTAGCGTAGAGCATGCCGGCGGCCGGACGCGTTCGCCCCGCCGACGGGCCTATGAACAGTCTCAGGCACGCGCGGGGCCGGAGAAGGCGGGAGCGGAGCCGGAAAGCCCTGCAAGGCGGGATTCTATGGCGGCCCACACCTCGGCCGGAGCCTCTTCGGGAGCGTAGTGCCCCGCTCCGGGGACGGTCGTCGCAACGAGATTCCTGATGCCGGCCTCGTGCAGCCCCTTCTCGTAGTCGCCGAGCGCACCCCCTTCTCTTTCTCCGCGCAAGTAGAGGACGGGCGTCGAGATTTCCTTCAGGTCGCGTGCATTTCGATCCGCGTCGCCCCACAGTCCGCGATACAAGGCGAAACCCTGGGCGAGGGCCTCCGGCCTCTTGTAGCTGGCGGCGTAGGCCTTGCGCGCCTCGGCCGTTATCGCCGAAGGGTCGGCGGATATCGCATCGTAGAAGTAATCGAAGTACGCATCGACGTGGTTCGCGACCAGCGTCTCTGGAAGGTCGGGAATGGAGTGGAAGGCGAAATGCCACAGGTACGGGTTCGTCAGCACCTTCTGCCACGGAAAGACGCCCGGTATCACCGTATTCATGATCACGCCGCAGTGCACGCCGTCATATTCCCGCAGGTAGGAGTAGACAACCATCCCACCGAAATCGTGCCCGACCAGCGTGGGCTCTTCCAGCTGCAAGACGCCGGCCAAATCGCGGATCGCCCGGGCGAGAGCCAGGGAATCGCCGTTTGGCGCCTCCATCCGCGAGCGTCCGATCCCGGGCAGATCGACGCTCAGGCACCGCCACGACGTCCGCGCCAGGTCGGTGAGCGCATTCCACGCCGAATGGTCCTCGGGCCAACCGTGGAGGAACACCAGGGGCCGTGCGCCTTTGGGCCCGACGTCGCGAACGAAGACGTCACAACGGTCGAGATTGACGACATAGGAATCTGTGATAGACATATTTCATGTCTATCACAGTCGGCGGCGAAGCCTCCAGCGGCTTCTCCGAGTACCGTCGCGGTGCCGGTTTCCTTCTGGCCCGGCTGGGCGCGCTGGCAGAAAGGCAGTGGAATCGTCACCTCAAGGCCTATGAGCTGACGCAAAGCGAGTTCGCCGTTCTGGCGGCCCTTCCCGCGCGGAAGGGCCTGCGGCAGTCGGACGTCGCCGCCAGGGCGGGAATCGATCCGCGCAACGCCGTCGCCGTCATCGGGGCGCTTCAAAAGCGGGGTTTGGCCGCCTCCCAGCCAGACCCCGAGGACGGACGGGCCAAGATGCTCAGAATCTCGCGGCTCGGCTCACAGCTGTTGAACCGCTTGCACGAGAGGCTGGCGCCCGAGCGCGAAGAGTTCTTCGCCGGGCTGTCCCCGGGCGAGTATTCGACCCTGTGCTCGCTGCTGGAGAAGGTCTATCGCGAACGGCAGGCTCAGGCGCCGTCGCGGCGGTAGACAACCTCGAAGAACTCGACCACGATCTCGCCCTCGGGGTCGAACTCGATTCCCAGCGCGGCGCATTCCCGCGCGAAAAAATCGCGGTGTTCGACTTTCCATTCGTCGAGTGTTCCTTCGCCCTCGGCCTGCGCGATCTCGGGGCCGACGTCGGCGAAGGGGATCTTGCGCACGTCCGCGGTGCGCAGCAGGGCGAGCGGCCGGTCCGCGCCGTCGCACATGATGGAGAGATCGCCGACCTCGGGGATGTCGATTCCCTCGGCCTCGTAGGAGGCGAGCCATGCGGAGGTCGCACTTTTTTCGCCGTCGAGCACGAGCTTGGCGAGGCGGTCGGACATCTCCGGGCCGTCGCCGAAGGCGAAGGCGGGAGGCCGCAGGGACGCGGCGTCGTCCTGGCCGAGGACGGCCTCCAGCGGGGCGATCCCCGCCACGTTGCGTGCGCGCGTCCAGAAGGCCTCGAGCTCTGTCTGCGTTCCAGCTTCGGCGCCGTTTGCTGAGCTTTCCTCCGGGAGGCTGCGGTCCGAAGGGGCTCCGCCGTCCGAGGATCTGCCGCGGTCCGAGGCGGCGTCGTTTGCAAAGCCTTCCTCCGAGGGACCGGGGGCGACGTCGTCCCGACCGGCGGCCTGGCTGTCATTCCTGCTCATGGGAGCCCTTTCTGCGTTGGATCGTCTGCCCTGCGCGATTCGCGCTCGCGGGGCTTTTTCCTACGGGCATGCGTTTGTCGGGTTCCCGACCGCCAAACCCTCAGCTTCCGCGCCTTCGGCTGCCTCGTTTACGGCTGCCGGTCTTTCGACCGTCAAGCCTTCGGTTTCCAGGGCGGTTTGAATCCACTGCATCGTGAGGATCCGAGCTGCGGCGTTGACCACGAGGGCGCCTCCGACCGCCGCAGCGACCTTTCCGCCTGTCCGCCGCCACGAGCGCAGGCCGCCGGCGAAAAGCACCGAGCCGACTCCTGCCTGAATCGAGGAAACGATTTCCGTCACGCGCGGACGGTCGACGAAGAGCCTGCGATAGGTCTGCCAGTACCCCGTCTTCGACTTCGATTCCCCAACCGATCCGTAGGCGACGCTCGTCTGAATCCTCTGGGTCAGGGGCTTCGGCTCGAATACGATCGCGCCGGGAATGGCGGTCGCACTGAGCAGGCCGGAGAGGAAATCGGCGATCTCCTGCGGAAGGCCGAGGGCGGCGACGAGCATCGCGGGGGCGGTGTCCGGGTCGGCGTGCAGTGCCTCCTCGATGCGCGCGGCGTCGACGGCGGCGACAGTCTGGGCGATCCGCTGAGAGATGGCCCCGGGGCCCAGCTCTCGGGCGACGAAATCGGAGGCGGCGGCGTCTGCCTTCACCCACGGCACAGGCTCAAGCTCGTCGTCCCAGCGCCACACGAGGCGCGGCCCGCGGCAGCGCACGGACAGCACCGGGGCGTCCAGACCCGACGGATCGGTGCTCAAGGCGATCGCGAAGCCCGGCTTGCCGGCCCTCCGGGCGTCCTCGGTCCCGTCGAGCTCCATAGCCACGGCGCACGCGCCCTCCATGCGGAAGACGGCGAGAGAACGCCGATTGGCGGCGGCGAGCCCAGGCATCTCGGCCAAAGCGATGTCCGAAACGACGAGCATCGGGCCCTTGAACTCGGGAATGTCCTCGCCAGCCTCCTCGCCGGCGTCCTCACCCGCTCCCTCGCGGGCGTCGTCGCCGACGCCCTCCGCAGCGCCTTCGCCTGCTTCGCCTTCCGCCTGCCGTTCTAGCGCCTGGAGGGAGGCGACGTCCACGTCGTCGCCCTCGACGTCGACTTCGCCGAGGTCGATGTCCCCCCAAGCGATGATCCCGCCCATGTCGATCTGAAGCTTGCGGAGGGCCCCGTCCATCTCTTCGACGAACTCGGCCAGCGTCGGGCCGGGCGCGGCCTCTCCGTCGTCGTCGAGGACGGCGATGCGCCTCCTTCGCCCGGTGACCGCGAGCTCGAGGCGGTAGCCGTCCTCCCCCGACGCGGCGCCTCTTCCGGGGATCCGCCGCTCGGCGAGGAAGTTCTCGATGTCGTTCACCGACGCGAGCGCGGGATCCAGCCGCAGAATGTCGCCGCTGACGGGACGCCAAGTAACCATTGTTCCTCCTACTGCGAACGCGCCCGAAGGCGGTCGATTTGGTAGAGCGCGATTCCGGTGGCAACCGCGGCGTTCAGCGATTCGAGCTCGGCCGCGATGGGAACCGACGCTGTCGCGTCGCACGTTTCGCGGGTGAGCCGGGCGAGTCCCTTGCCCTCCGAGCCGGTCACGAGCACGATGGGGGCGTCGGCGAAGGAAATGTCCTCGATCGCCGTGTCGCCGCGTCCGTCGAGCCCGACGACGAAGTACCCGCGGGCCTTCAGCTTGCCCAGGGCCGCGACGAGATTCGGCACGCGGGCAGCGGGAACGCGGGCCGCCGCCCCGGCCGAGACCTTCCACACCGTGGCGTTCACGCCGGCCGAGCGCCGTTCGGGCACGACGACGCCGTCCGCGCCGAAGGCGCTGGCCGAGCGCATGACCGCCCCGAGGTTGTGAGGATCCGTCACCGAGTCGAGCGCGACGACGAGCCCGGGCCTGCCGGCGCGCGCTCCCCTGCCCGCCCGCTCAACGAGGTCCTCGACGTCCGCGTATTCGTAGGGCGGGACCTCTATGGCCACCCCCTGGTGGACGGCGCCGTCGGTCATACGGTCGAGCTCCGTGCGCGAGGCCTCGAAAAGCGGCGCGCCGAGGGCCGTCGCCGTGCGGACCACCTCGCCGAGGCGCTCGTCGCTCGCGACGCCTCCCGAAACGAAGACGCGAGAGAGGGGAATCCCGCTCCGCACCGCCTCGAGAACCGCATTGCGCCCGGCGATGAGCTCGTGCCCGGGAGCCAGGTTCAACTCCGGACGCAGGCGATTGGCCTTCTCGAGCTTGGCCTGCTCTCGGCGCGCCGCTTCCGCCGCCAGCTTGCGTTTGTGCGCGGGATGGTAGACGCGGTCTTCGGCCTTCGGCGTCGGCCCCTTGCCTTGAAGGCGGCGCCGATTGTTTCCGCCGGATCCGACGAGGGCGCCTTTCTTGCCCTTCGGGCGTTTCGTCCTGCCGTCGGCCATCAGCGTCCCTCCACGTGCCAGCGTGCGCCCTCGGGCGAGTCCTCGACGACGACGCCGGCAGCAGCCAGCGAATCGCGCACCGCGTCGGCTGTCGCCCAGTCCTTGGCCGCCCGCGCCTCGGCGCGGCGTTCGAGCATGTCGGCCACGAGCGCGTCGAGCGCCTTGCGGGCGGCGTCGGACCCCGCACCGCTCCGCCACTGGGGGCTGAGCGGATCGAGCCCCAGAATGTCGAGCATCGAGCGGACCTCGAGCTGAGCGCGCCTGACGCCCGCCGGGTCGCGCTCGCTCAGCGCGGTGTTGCCCTTGGTGACGGCTTCGTGCACGGCCGCGAGCGCCCCGGAGACGTTGAGGTCGTCGTCCATCGCCGCCGTGAACGCCGCGGGAAGGCTGTCCGGGCCGAGGGACGCCACCTCGTCGAGTCCGATCTCCTCGGCTTCGGCGGCGCGCGCGACGAAGCCGGCCAGACGGTCCCAGACGGCCTGCGCCTCGGCGAGGGTCGCGGGCGAATAGGCGACCGTCGAACGGTAGTGCACGGTTCCCAAAGCAAACCGCAAGACGACGGGCGGGACCTCGCGCGCGACGGCCTCGACGGTCAGGGAGTTGCCGAGCGATTTGCTCATTTTCTCCCCCTCGATCGTGACCCACGCGTTGTGCATCCAGTAGCGGGCGAACCCGCGCCCCGCCGCGTGCGACTGCGCCTGCTCGTTCTCGTGGTGCGGGAAGCGCAGGTCGATCCCGCCGCCGTGGATGTCGAACGTCTCACCCAGATAGCGGCCGGCCATGGCCGAGCATTCGATGTGCCAGCCGGGCCTGCCTCTGCCCCACGGCGCCGCCCACGCCGCGGTCGCGGGCTCGCCCGGCTTGGGGGCCTTCCACAGCGCGAAATCGTGCGGATTGCGCTTGTCAGGCTCGACCTCGGATTCGTCGACCGTCATGTTCGCCAGAGACTGACGCGTGAGGGAGCCGTAGTCCGGGAGGCTGGCGACGTCAAAATATACGTTCCCGGGATCGCCGACGTAGGCGTGGCCGGCGTCCAAGATTGCTTGGATGAGCTCGATCTGGTCGGAGACGTGTCCGGTGGCCCGGGGCTCGCACGTGGGCGGAAGAACCCCCAGCGTGCGGTAGGCCTGCGAAAACTCCCGCTCGAAGCGGTAGGCCCATTCCCACCAGGGGCGGCCGGCCTCGGCGGATTTGCGGAGAATCTTGTCGTCGATGTCCGTCACGTTGCGGACCATCCGCACGTCGTACCCGCTGCGGCGCAGCCACCTTGCGAGCACGTCGAAGGCGAGCGCCGAACGCATATGGCCGATGTGCGGGGCGCCCTGGACGGTTGCGCCGCACAGGTAGATCCCTGCCCGGCCCGGTTCGAGCGGTTCGAAGTCTCGCAGCGAGTGCACAGCGGAATCGTAGATCTTCAAGCTCACCCCCCTAGGGTATCCAATGAGCGCCGCGAAGGGTTCGATTTGGCTCGCCGCACGCCAGCGGCCGAGGGTTCGCGCCCGCGCTCGGCGTGCGCAGCAAGTAAATGCACCGTAAAGTAAAAGGCATGAGTACTCACACGGACGATGGGGGCCAAACTCGCACCGGCTTCCTTTCGCGCAAAGTCGTCATCTGGGCGTCGTGGGACGTCGGCTCTTCGGCATTCAATTCGGTGGTCACGACCTTCGTATTCTCCGTCTACCTCACCACTCCGAAACTCTTCGGGCCGTCCGCGAACGCGAACCTCGGATGGACGACGGCGCTCGCGGGCATTCTCGTCGCCCTGGCGGCCCCGGCGCTCGGCCAGTGGGCGGACCGCACGGGAAAGACTCACACCGTCCTGACGGCGACCACCCTCGCGCTCGCAGCGCTCATCGGCGCCATGTTCTTCGTCAAACCCAGCGAGCACTATGTGTGGCTCGGCCTTCTTCTGCTCGCCGCGAGCAACTTCGTGTTCGAAGTCGGGTCGGTGATCTACAACTCGATGGTCTCCGACATTTCGACTCCCGAGAACGTCGGCCGGGTTTCAGGCTTCGGCTGGGGCCTGGGCTACATCGGTTCGATTTTGCTTCTCTTCTTTCTGCTCGTCGGCTTCATCCAGCCCGAAGTGGGGCTTTTCGGCGTCACAAGCGAGGACGCGCTGAACATCCGCGTTTCGATGGCGGTGTGCGCGCTGTGGACCCTCGTCTTCTGCCTGCCCTTGCTCCTGACCTCGCGCAACCGCTCTCCCTCGGGCGAGCCCTCGCGCGGGCTCTTCGGTTCGTACGCCGACCTCGGACGCTCGATCGCCCGCCTGTGGCGCGAGAGCCGCTCGGTTGTGTGGTTCCTCGTCTCCTCGGCGATCTACCGGGACGGGCTGGCCGGAGTCTTCACCTTCGGCGGGGTGCTCGCCGGCGTCGCCTTCGGCTTCAAGAGGGAAGAGGTGATCATGTTCGGCATCGCCGCGAATCTCGTGGCGGGCGTCGCGACGGTCGTCTTCGGCCAGTTGGACGACAGGATCGGCCCGCGCAAGGTGATCGTCGGCTCGTTGGCCTCCATGTGCGTGCTGGCGCTCGTCGTCTTTTTCGGAAAGCCCGCCGGCCCGATCGTCTTTTGGGTGTTCGGCCTGGCCCTGTGCGTTTTCGTCGGGCCGACGCAGGCGGCCTCCCGCTCCTACCTGGCGCGGGTCGCGCCGCCGGGCTCCGGAGCCGAAATGTTCGGGCTGTACGCCACGACGGGCCGGGCCGTCTCATTCCTCTCGTCGGTCATGTACTCGAGTTCCATCACTCTGGCGAGCAAGATGAGCGGCCGGCCCAAAGACGACGTGGCAATCTATGGAATCCTCGGGATCGTCGTCATTCTCCTCGTCGGCCTGGCGACGTTCATTCCCGTCCGGCCCGAAACTGAGACGTCTGAACGATCCGATCGCGCGGCGGCCCGCACGCCAGCCTGAGGCTGCGGAAGCCTGCCGCACCGGCGTTTTGCGTGCGCCTCAGGCCCGCGGACGCTCGTCGATCTTCTCAAATTCGGATCGCACCGCGCCGAGCGCCTTCTCACGCTGCTCGTCATCCACATGCGCCGGACCGTAGGTGACCACGGGCTTGAGGGGCTCGTATCCCACGAACCGGAAGATTCCCTCGTTGACGTGGAAGAGGAAGCTCTCGATGGGAGCGAGCGCCCCGTCCTCGGAGTACATGTCCTCGGGCCCGCCGGTGGTCGTGAGCACGACGGCGCGCTTGCCAACGAGCGCGGCCTCGTCGAGAATCCCATAATCCCCGCCGAAAACGGCGCCCGTGACGAAAACCCGGTCGACCCAGCCTTTGAGGATCGCGGGAACCGAGAACCACCACAGAGGGAAGGAAAAGACAAGGAGGTCCGCGGCGAGCACGCGATCGATGTCCTCCCGAATTCGCGGTTTCAGGGTGCCCGCCTTGATAGCCTTCAGGTGCTCGTCCTGCGGCTTGAACGGCTCTTCGACATGCTCGAACTCGCCGCGGTCGAGCACCGGGTCCAGCTTGTTTTCGTACAGGTCAATGACATCGACTTCGTAGCCCTGCCGCACCAGCTCGTCGCGGGCCGCCTGCATCTGCGAGGTGCAGAACGACGCCGATTCGGGGTGTGCGTGAACGATCAAGGCTTTCTTGGCTTCAAACGTAGAACTCATACTGCGAGAGTACGTACGGATCCACAGCACGGGCAATCACGGCGGCGGCTTTTATCCTGACAGCGGATAACGGAGTAAGCGGCGCCGTCGCTCAGGGGCTAGGCTGCGCCATCTCTTGCGGTTGAGCGCCGCTTGCGGTCGGATGCCGCTTGCGGTTGAGCGCCGCTTGCGGATCAGCGGCGGCTCTCCGCAAACCAATGCCGCTCTCCGAGAGCCAGCGCGGTCGCAAACCGACGTCGCCCACGAACCGAGCTCAGACCCTGCGGTTCAGCGTCAAATCCTATGAACCAACGCAGTCGCAATAGCGGCCAAGCCTTCGCCCCGCCCGGTGAAACCGAGACGGTCCGTGGTGGTTGCCGAGACGCTGACGGGCGCGCCGACGACGTCGCCCATGGCCCGCTCCGCCTCGCCCTTGCGCGGCAGAAACCTGGGTCGTTGGCCGACGATCTGGATCGAAACGTTGACTGCCGCCCAACCGTCGGCGCGGGCCAGACGCACGGCTTCGGCAAGGAGCGCGCTGCCCGAAGCTCCGGCCCATTCGTACCGTCCCGTGCCGAACGCCGTGCCGAGGTCTCCGACGCCCGAGGCGATGAGGATGGCGTCGCACGCGGCGTGGGCGGCGACGTCGGCGTCGGAATGCCCTTCGAGCCCGCGTTCGCCGGGCCACTGGAGGCACGCGAGAAAGAGCGGGCGGGACGGATCCTCGCTGAAGGCGTGCACGTCGATTCCTGTTCCCACGCGAATGTCCATGCAGAAATTATCTACTCGCGGCGCATATGCGACAAGGCTGCGGATCGGGCCGGCGGCAACTCGAAAAGAGGCCAGCGCCCGGAGGGGACTGGCGCAGACCGGTGAAAGGCCGAGCCGAATCGACGGATTCCGGCGCCGAGGCCCGGCAGGCTCAGCGCCCAGCAGGCTCAGGCTCAGTCTCCGAGCGAAGGGGCCTCCGCGGATTCAGGCGCCGAGCGAGGGGTCGTCGGCCAGCAGCTGCGCGATCACGAGGTCGATCGGCCGCGTGATCTTCATCGACCGCTCGCTCCCGCGCACAAGCACGACGGGCAGCCCGGCCGCCTCGACGAGGGCGGCGTCGTCGGGGGCGGCGCTCGCCTCTTCTTCTCCTTTTTCGGCGAAATCGCGGTGCGCGCGGAGGACGGCGTCGAGGTGAAAACCCTGCGGCGTCTGCATGGCGCGCAGCAAGGTGCGATCGTGGGTCTCGACGACGCGCTCCAAATCGGCGCCCGCTTCGCCGTCGGCGATGCGCTCGACTCGTTTGATCGTGTCCGCCACCGGCAGCGCCGGGACGACGGCCGGATGCCCGGCGGCCAACGCATCGACGACGCGCCGGATCACCGCACCGGGCACGAGTGGGCGCGCCGCGTCGTGAATGAGGACGCAATCCGAGCTCGCGGCGGGGCGGTACGCCTCAAACACGCGATCCAACCCGCGCGCGACCGATTCTTGACGCGTCCGCCCGCCGCCGACGACGTCGACCTCAATCCGCCCCGCAGCGCCATCGATCGGCTCCGCCGCTTGCCCAAGACCGTCCGCAACGCCCTTAGCCGGCCCCGCGGCCCCCCCGAGGGAATCGGCGGCTCGCCCGAGGGGAACGGGCTGGAGAATCCCTTCGAATTCCTCGATTCGATCGGCGGGGGCGACGATTGCGATTCGATCGACGACGCCGGACTCGGCCATCGCGCGCGCAGAGCGGACGAACAAAGGCTCGCCGGAAAGCCGCTCGAGGGCTTTTGCGCCGCGCGAACCGAATCTCGTTCCCTTGCCGGCGGCTACGACGACGGCGGCGACTCGCACTAGAGCGCCGATTCGCCGAGAATCTCGTCAAGGAGTTCGAGCGCCTCGCCCTCGGAGACCTGCCGCGCGAGCGCGACCTCGGACCCCAAAATCTGCCGGGCCTGCGACAGCATCCTCTTCTCCCCCGCCGAAAGGTGCCTGTCGGCGTCGCGACGCGTGAGGTCGCGAACCACCTCGGCCACCTTGATGACATCGCCCGACGTCAGTTTTTCCGAATTTGCCTTGTAACGACGCGACCAGTTCGAAGGTTCCTCGATCTGGTCCGCCCGCAAAACGGTGAAAACCTGCTTCAACTGTTCGTCGTCGGAGACGTCGCGCACGCCGACGTCCTCGAGCATGTCCGCGGGAACCTGGATCTCCAGGTCCCCTTGCACGACGCGAAGCTTGAGATACGTCTTCTCCTCGCCGCGGATCTTGCGCGTGAAGACGTCTTCGATGCGAGCCGCGCCGTGATGCGGGTAAACGACCGTCTCGCCGATTGTGTAGGACATGCGGTCCCATTCCCTTCGCTTCAGACTGGTTCCAAGTAGACATTCTATCATTAAGGCGGTAACGTCGGCTCTTTTACCCAGGTTTTAGTACCCCATTGCGAAACTGATCGAAAGGCGTTAAGCGACACGGTCCCCCACGTCGACGCCCCGGAGTTTTCTGCCGCACTTCGCCGATTGCCGTCGGCAAGCAACGCGCCGACGACGCGCTCCGCAGCCCACTGCGCGTCGCGATTCCGACCGATCGCCTTCCACACCCCGCCCCACAAACCCTGAACAGACGAAAACCTCCCAACGATTCCAGTTCTCGAATAAAACGAGAACCGATTCTCGACGCCTTCCGGTTCCCGAACAAACGGGATCCCGTGCCCTTTCACGAGGCGCATACGCCGCTCGGGGCGAGAAGGCCCTCGGAGCGCCATTCCCCGCACACGAGACAAACGCCGCACCAGCCCGAAGGCCGACCACACACAGAAAGAAACGCTTCATTCCGACTTGCGGCGGGGCCTTCGGGCCACGTGGCGGCGACCGGACTCACTTGCCCTGGTTGGCCACCGCCGCGATCTTCGCCTCGGCCTCGGGGTCGAGGTACGTGCCGCCCTTCTTCACCGGCTTGAGCGTCTTCTCGTCAAGCTCGTAGACCAGCGGAATGCCCGTTGGAATGTTGACTCCGGCGATGTCGTCGTCGGAAATGTCGTCGAGGTGCTTGACGATGGCTCGCAACGAGTTGCCGTGAGCGGCGATCATGACCGTCTTGCCGGTCTTGATTTCCGGGACGATCGTCGACTCCCAGTAGGGAAGGAGGCGCTCGAGAACGTCCTTGAGGCACTCCGTGGCGGGAATCGGCTCGCCGGCGTAGCGCGGATCGGCGTCCTGAGAGAACTCGGAACCGGCCTCGATCGGCGGCGGCGGAACGTCGTAGGAGCGGCGCCACTGCATGAACTGCTCCTCGCCGTACTCGTCGCGGATCTCCTTCTTGTTCTTGCCCTGGAGGGCGCCGTAATGGCGCTCGTTGAGTCGCCAATGGCGCTCCACGGGAATCCAGTGGCGATCGGCCGAATCGAGGGCAAGGTTCGCCGTCATGATGGCCCGGCGAAGCATCGATGTGAACAGCTTCTCGGGAAGCACTCCGGCTTCTTTGAGGAACTCGCCCCCGCGGACGGCCTCGGCGCGCCCCTTCTCCGACAGCGGGGG
>NZ_DBHHEV010000076.1:0-12307 GCF_057238965.1 Peptidiphaga sp. | reverse complement strand
GGTGCGCGAAGTGGCCCATTCCCACGGAATCGAAGTTTCCTTTTCGCCTAAGATCGCGGTGGGGCAGGCCGGCTCCGGGATGCACTTCCACACGCGGCTGATGAAGGACGGCGTCAACCAGTTTTCGGAGGGCGCGGGGCTCACCGACGCCGCCCGCAAGGTCATCGGCGGCTACCTCCTCCATGCGGCGTCGCTCACGGCCTTCGGCAACACGGTGCCGACCTCGTTCCTGCGCCTCGTCCCCCGCCAAGAGGCCCCCACGGCCATCTGCTGGGGCGACCGCAATCGGTCGGTGCTCGTGCGGGTGCCGCTGGGATGGCAGAACCTCGATGACCGCATGTTCCGCGACGCCAACCCCCAGGAGGGGCCGGCGGGCGCGCTTCCGAACGACTCGCAGACCGTGGAGCTTCGCTCGCCCGACGGCTCGGCGAACGTCCACCTGCTGCTTGCCGGCGTGACGGTGGCCGCCCGGGTCGGACTGACCGATCCCGCAATGCTCGACTACGCGAATTTGAGACACGTCAGCGGGGACGCCTCGCAGATGGCCGAGCTCGAACAGCTTCCGACGTCGTGCGCCGAGGCCGCCCGGCGTCTGCTCGCCCAACGCTCGGCTTACGAGGAGCACGGCGTTTTCCCTTCGGGGCTCATCGACTCCTGGGCTCAGAAGCTCATTGGCTTGGGAGACGAGACTCTTCGCGAGGACATCGCGGAGAAGCGGGTACGGGTCGAAGACTTGGTCAAGCGCTATTTCCACGTGGGGTAGAGTTGGGAGGCGGCGCAGCCGACGCGCAAACAGGGCGCGCCGCCGCGTCGAAACCGTTCCGCGCAAACGGTCGGACGGCCCTTCGGCCGCCGCGGCATTGAGGAGAAAAAATGAAAGTCCTGGTCAACGTCTTCCATCCCAATCTCTCGGCTTCCACCGTCAACAAGGCGTGGGTCGGACGCCTCGAGGGCGAGCCCGAGGTCACCGTCCGCAAGATCTACGAGTTGTATCCCGACGGCAAGATCGACGTCGCCGCGGAGCAGGAGGCCCTGCTCGCGCACGAAAGGATCGTGTTCCAGCATCCCTTCTACTGGTACTCGACCCCGCCGCTCATGAAGCAGTGGCTCGACCAGGTGCTCACCTACAACTGGGCCTACGGGCCGAAAGGAAGGGCGCTCGAAGGGCGCGAGTGGGTCTCGGCCATTTCGACGGGCGGCCCGGCGGAGTCGTATCGCGCCGGCGGGTACAACAGCTTCTCGATGAGCGAGCTCATGAAGCCGCTGCAGCAGACGGCGAACCTGGTCCATCTGAAGTTCCTGCCCGCCTTCATCTTCAACGGCGCGGTCCAGGCGACGCCAACTGACGTCGAAGACTCGGCGGAGAGACTGGCCGAGCATATTCTCGATCCGCTGCTCGACCCCGAAAAGCGCTTGGCCGCGCTGAACGAGAAGATGGACGGCGAAGGAATCGAGCTGCACGCGGATTGATCCGGTGCCAGCGGCGCCGCGCAGGCGGCCTTGCGGCATGGGAATCCAGTGGCCGGCCCGCTCGGCCCGTCTGATCGGCGGGTTTCTTGCCCGGGTGGAAATCGCGGGGTCGGATTCGAATCGCAGGAGGTCGGATTGGACATAGCGATCGTCGGGTCGGGAACGATCGGCCTGACTTACGGCTGGCTTCTGTCTAAATGCCACGGCGTGACCCATGTTGTGCGCCCCGAGCGCAGCGGGTGGTATCGCGAGCCCTTCACCCTCCGCATCGCCGATCGTCGCAAGGCCGCTGATCGCCGCAAGGCCATTGACCGCCGCGAGCTCAAGGGCGTCGAGGCCGGGAAGCGCGAAGCTTCGGCAGGGGGCGAGTTTTCCTACCGTCCGCGGATTGCCTCAGACCCTGAGGAGGTCAGGTGCGACGTCGCTCTGGTGACGACCGATCGGCGTCGGCTCGCAAAATCCATGGAAACCGTGCGGGCGCTGGCCCGGTCCGGCCACGTCGTCTTCATGCTCAACCATTGGGACCTTCCCTCGCAGGCCGACGGCCTCCTGAGGCCCGAGCAGTATTCTTTGGGTTTCCCGGGCCAGGTCGGCGGGGGCCGAGACGGCCGCACGATCGAGGCGACTGTTTTCCCGCGGGGCACTGTGCTCGAGGCCGGAGACGACAGCCGGGATCGCCGTCTGCGCGAGGCATTCGAGGCGGCCGGACTGCATGTCAAGGCTCAGAAGGACATGGCCGGATGGCTCAAGCTTCACGGGCTCCAACAGGCCATGACGGTCGGTCCGATCCTTCGCGCGGGAGGGCTCGACGGCCTGCTGGAGGACCGTGCGGAGATGAAAAAGGCAATGCTTGCCTTGCGAGAGGGCGTTTCGACGGCCAGAGCCGACGGCGCGAATCCCCGAGGTTCGATGCTCGGGCGGCTCACCGCCGTTCCGGCGCCGTTGTCCGCCGCGTTGCTCCGACGCGTTCTTGGCCGGGCCGACGTGCGCACGATGGTCGAACGCCATATGCGCCACGGAATCGAGGAGTGGATAGCAGGGTATTGGGACGTGGTGGATGCGGCCGCGCGCCGCGGCGTGCCGGTTCCGCACGTCTTGGAATACAAACCGACGATCGTCGCCTTTGCGGAGGGCGGCGCATTCGCGGAGCAATGAGTCAAAGGGGCGGAGAGCGAACTTGGTGACTTCTCACCTGTCGCAATCGTGCCCGCGGCTGGTAGCTTGCGATGTGTCATGCACATGAGCGAGACCATCGGGAGCAACGACCATGCGGCGCCTTCTTTTCGCAACAGCCTCCTTGACCTTGGGCTTGAGCGGGTGTTTTCCCTCCGTTCCGGGCGCTTCTTCCGCCTCGTCCGTCCCCGCTCCCTCTGTTTCGCCTTCTCGCCGCTCTCCGTCTGTCTCCCCACCCGCGGCCGCTTCGCCCGCCGCCGGGCGGCTCGCCGTCAAAACGGCATTGCCGCAGCGGACGTTCACCTTCCAAGGGAAGACGAGCCAGTACGTCGTCTACGCCGACCATCTAGATGGAAAGAAGCCGAAGGGCGTGCTCTTCTACCTCCATGGAGACGGCTATCCCGAGTTTGCCCGCGGGGACAGCGCATACGTCCTCGAGTCCTTTAGACAGGTCGCGCGTCAGCGCGACCTGCTGCTGGTTGCGCCGGTCACTCCTGACAAGTCGACGAAAACATGGTGGCGCGACGAAAACTCGACCGCCTGGCTTCGGGCGTTCATCCTCGAAGTCTACAAACGGCACGGCGTCGGCAGGGACAATGTCTGGCTCGCCGGATTCTCGGGAGGCGCCGAGGAGATAACCAACTTCCTCATGGCGGAAAACAGCGACCTGTTCACTGGGGGCGGCGCGCTGATGGTCGGCGGAGGGAGCTTCGACCCAGAGAGCGATTTCTCGCCCCAGCCCGGCGCGGGGCTGAAAAGCAAGTTCACAATGGTGTGGCTTGTCGGCTCCCAAGACTCTCCGGGCAAAGGGGGATCGGACGGTTCGTTCGACGCCGTCGGCGAATCTGCCGCGGCGCTGCGCACGTACCGCGGCATCGGAATGAAACGCGCAAGCCGCGTGTGCGTTCGCGGCAAAGACCACAACGATTCCATCCGTTCGGGGGCGGGCATGCTCCGAAGAATGCTCGGGGGCCAAAGCGTCTCCGACGCTCCCTGCCCGGATGAGAAAGGTTAGAGCCGCAAGGGCCTTGGGCCTTTTCCGACGGGGACGGCGTCAGTAGGCTTGTAGGTGAGTTTTCTTCGTCCAGAGGAGTCGCCATGGGCACGCACAGCATTGCGCTGACGCATTACGCGGGCCGAGCCGGGGACCGCAACGACCGAGCGATGATAGCCTCCCATTTGCTGGCCGGCGCGCTGAGCGTGCGCTTGGG
This sequence comes from Peptidiphaga sp., assembly GCF_057238965.1. Taxonomy (NCBI): domain Bacteria; kingdom Bacillati; phylum Actinomycetota; class Actinomycetes; order Actinomycetales; family Actinomycetaceae; genus Peptidiphaga; species Peptidiphaga sp. The sequence continues at coordinate 8,453 of NZ_DBHHEV010000076.1, read as the reverse complement.
GACCTTCGCCTACGCGATAGGCTCCCGTCGCCCCGCCGCGGCTCAGCCGTGGGACGTCGAGCTGAAGCTGGCGCGAGCCGACCTGGTCGCCATGAGCCGCCGCTATGAAAGCGTCTTCGGGCAGGGAGCGCGGCCTGTCAGCGTCATGGGACGCTGCGCGGTGGCGCTCGCGACCCTTCCGGTCGTCGCCGCCCACAGGCCCGACGCCGTCGTCGTCTGGTTTGACGCCCACGCCGACGTCAACACGCCCGAGAGCACGACGAGCGACTACTTGGGAGGGCTCGCGCTTTCCGGGCCGCTCGGCCTGTGGGACTCCGGCCTGGGATCCGGCCTCGCAGCGGACAAGGCGATTCTTGTGGGCGTGCGCGACGTCGATCCGCCCGAACGCGGGACGATCGATTCGAGCGGGCTGACCGAAGTGCTGCCGGGCCCCGACCTTGCGCGGCGAGTCGCCTCCGCGGTGAAAGGCCGCCCGGTATACGTCCACATCGACTGCGACGTGCTGGAGCCGGGCGCCGTGCCGACGGAGTATCGGGTTCCGGGAGGCCTGACGCTCGCTGAACTGCGGGAGGTCGCCGAGGCGCTCGCCGAGGGCGAAGTGGTGGGTTTGGAAATCGGCGAGTTCGAGTCCGATACGGGCGACGAAGATTTCGTCTCGCTGCTGGACGCGCTGGCGCCCCTGCTGGGATAGCCGGCGCTGCCATTGAGAGAGCGGCGCCGCAATGCTCAGAATTCCCCCGATGTTCCTCATGTCCGGCGGCCTGGTCGCGCAGGCTTTGGCGCCTGCGTCTCCCGGCGGTCCGCGGTGGTGGCAGTGGGGCTTGTCGCTGCCGATTGCGCTCGCGGGGCTGGCGCTTCTGTTTGGCTCGTCGATGCGCTTCTACCGAGCAGGAGTTTCGGCCAACCCGGTCGACGTCGAACGCCCTCGCGCCCTCGTGCGCGACGGCGTGTACCGTCTCACGCGCAATCCCATGTACGTGGCAATGGTGGCGGCGATCCTCGCCGCCCACGCCGTTCTGCGCGGCCCGTGGGCCTGGCTGCCCGCCGCCTGTTTCGCGCTGCTCGTCGGCCTGCTGCAGGTTCCCGCGGAAGAAGCGGCTTTGCGACGCGCCTTTCCAAAGGAGTACGAGGAATACGCGAAGAGCGTTCCCCGATGGCTGGGGCGTCCGCGCTGAACGAACACGGCTGAAGGCGTCGGCCGGCCAGGCGCATGCTTGACTGCGTCGGCCCGGGGACCCTCACGCTGGAGGAGCCGAGCGGAAAAATGGACGTGCGACGTCAGAATCGCCAAGGCGACAGCCTCTACGCCTCCCGCGGGAACGTCGCCGCGGTGACGGCGGCCGTCCTCGCGGAGCCTGCGAGCATCGGCAAGGTCATCCCCTTCGGGGACGGATCGACGCCGATTGCACAAGCCGTCGCGAGTGCGCCGGCGGAGTTCCCCGACCACTTGTAGCGCGCGCCGACGCCGAAGCTCGGGTCGCTGTATTCCTCCTGAATGCCGGGGTCGAGCTGCCTCCAGGGCGACCATGCCCGCCACGCCCGAAAGTCTTCGATGCAAGGAAAGATGCGTGCCGCGGAAGCGGCTATCGACGTTTGACGCACGACCGTATAAGGCGTTCCCGCCGCGGATCCTTTCGAGTGTCCGTTCGGTTGCGGCGATTTTATCGAATGTTCAACTAATGGGACAAGGGTTCTCGTCTATGCCCACAGCCGTCTAGACGTCCGGGCGGCGAGAACGGAGAGCGCCGCCTCCGAGCCCCAAAGGAACGAACGCCGATCTGTCACATGAGCACCGATCTGAGGAGGATGCTCGTCTCGGAGCGGTGAACGCCCGGGGAGTTGCGAATGGCGGAGAGGACGACGTCGACGTCGGCGAGCTTTGTCACCGTGATCTCGGCTATGAGGTCCCATTCGCCGTTTGTCGCGTGCAGCGCCGTCACTTCGGGAAGCCCTCGCAGCATCCTAATCGTCTCCTCGACGTACGGGCCCTCGATTGCGAGGTGGGAGATGGCCCGGATGGCCGCGTCGGCGCGCTCGGCCACCCGAACCGTGAAGCCGAGGATGACGCCCGCCTCGGTTAGGGCGTCGATGCGGCGGGTGATCGTCGTGCGAGTGACGCCGAGGGCGCGAGCTAGCTCGGCGACGGGGGCGCGCCCGTCCACGCGGAGGGCGGAAAGGAGCGCGTGATCGAGGGAATCCAAGTTGGCCATAGCAGAATGCTAAACCGCTGTGGTCAATGTGTCGCGCAAATGCCCTAAAATTGTGCATTTACGTTGTTGCCACGCCATATCGCCTTCTCATACAGTTGACAGAACTGGACACTTTACAGAAAAGGGGGAACGTATGCGGTTCGTAAGCGTCAACAACATCCGTCGGTGGCTGGCATCCGTCGGGCCTGAAGCGGCGATTGCCGGAATGATCGATGCGCTGGAAGCGGATTTCCGCCGGTGGCCGGAGTTCGAGCTGCGGCCCCGCGTCGCCTCCCATTCCAAGGACGGCGTCATTGAGCTCATGCCGACCGCCGACGGCGCAACCTACGGATTCAAGTTTGTCAACGGGCACCCCTCCAATCCCGCACGCGGGTATCAGACCGTCACGGCTTTCGGCGTGCTGGCCGACGTCCACAACGGCTACCCCCGCTTCCAGTCCGAGATGACGATCCTCACGGCGCTGCGCACCGCCGCGATGTCCGGCCTGGCCACCAAACACCTCGCTCCCGAGGGGCCCTGCAACCTCGGGCTTGTCGGCGCCGGTTCGCAGTCGGAGTTTCAGACGCTCGCGGTGAAGATCGTCCGCGGCTTGGGCAAGGTCTCCGTGTTCGACGTCGATCGCGCAGCGAGCGAGAAGCTCGCCCGCAACCTCGCTCCTCTGGGCATTGACGTGCACATCGCCGACTCGGCCGCCGAGGCGGCGGCCGACGCCGACGTCATCACGACGTGCACAGCGGACAAGCGCAACGCCACTGTGCTTTCCCTCGAAGACGTACGGCCCGGCGTGCACATCAACGGGATCGGAGGCGATTGCCCCGGCAAGACGGAGCTGGACCACCGCATCCTCGACCTTGGGCCGGTGTTTGTGGAATATCCCGAGCAGACGCGCATCGAGGGCGAGATCCAGGCCAAGCCTGAGGATTACCCCGTCACCGAGATCTGGCAGGTCGTCGCCGGCCTCAAGGAGGGCCGCACCGGCGCCGACCAAGTGACGATCTTCGACTCCGTCGGCTTTGCCATCGAGGACTTCACCGCGCTGTGCTACCTGGAGAAAGCCGTTGAGGACACGGGATTCTACGAGGAGATCGACCTCATAGCCGATCCCGAGGATCCCAAGGACCTCTTCGGGCTCATCGGCGAGGAGGTCGCCGATCGGATCCCTGCATCCCAATTTGCCGGCGCATCCTCGCACAGACGCATCCGCGAGGTCACTCCGGCGTAGCGCCTGTCTCGGCGCCGGCCCGTCCGGGGTTCGGCGCCGAGGCGAGCCTTGTCTGCGGCGCAGGCCTTCGAGCCCCGCGCTGCTTGAATCCCTCGGCTTGAATCTCTCGGTGCGAGCACGTCTCGAATCCCTCTAAGCCTCGACGCCGCCCGATCGTTTAAGCCTCGGCGCCGCCCGATCGTTTTCCGCGGCGCTCACGCCTTCGCACCGTTTTCCGGGGAATGAGCCGTGCGGAGTTCAGGATGAAGGCCGTCTCGCTTCCCACGTGCACGATCGCGGCGAGCACCGGCGTGAGGATGCCCGCCGCAGCCAGCGCCATTCCGACGAGATCGACCGCGACGGTGCCGACGAAGTTGAACGTCACGATCGCCCGCGCACGCCGGGCGACGCGCACGGTCGAGACAAGGTCCGCCGGATCGGAGGCGACGAGCACGACGTCCGCGCTGTCTCGGGCGACGTCGGTCCCGCTGCCCATGGCGATGCCGACGTCGGCCCGGGCGAGCGACGGCGCGTCGTTGACGCCGTCGCCGACCATCGCCACCTTGCGCCCCGCGGCCCTTAACGAATCGACGAAGGCCGTTTTCTGCTCGGGAAGAAGCTCGGCTCGGCAGTCGTCGATGCCGAGCCGGACGCCGACGGCCCGCGCGGCGCCCTCCCCGTCGCCGGTCACCATGGCGACCTGCAGCCCCATGCGTTTCAGTTCGGCGACCGCGCCCGCCGCGCCGGGCCGAACGGCGTCGGCCAAGATTGCGGTTGCGCTGTACGCGCCGTCCACGCTCACATGAATGGGGGAGCCCTCGACGTCGCCGGAATCGGGGGCGTCCGTCACAAGCGACGAGTTGCCGGCGACGACGGTGCGCCCTCCGACTCGTGCGACGACTCCCATGCCTGGGCGGTACTCGAAGGAGTCGGGCGCTCCTGCGGCCGTCCCGCGCTCGCGGAGATGCTCGACCACGGCCTTGGCCAGCGGGTGCTCCGAATAGGATTCCGCCGTCGCCAGCAGAAACAGCAGTTCTTCTTCGTCGATTCCGGGGACAGCGTCGATGCGCTGAACGACGGGGGCTCCCGACGTCAGCGTCCCCGTCTTGTCGAAGACCACGGTTTCGACTTCGGAGAGCGCCTCGAGGTGCGCGCCGTCTTTGACGAACGCCCCGCTGTGTGCCGCCCTTGCGATCGCGGCGAGAACGGCGAGGGGAGTTCCGGCGGCGATTCCGCACGCCCCCGCCACAACGACCACGGAGATAGTCGTCGTCCAGTTCGAGGTCGCGACATAGGTCGCTGCCGCAGCGGCGAGCGCGATGTAGACGAGGTAGGCGGCGAATCGGTCGGCGAGCCTGACGACCGGGGCCCGTGAAGACTGCGCCTGCCTGATCGCTTCGACGATTTTGCCATACGAGGATTCCCCTCCCACCCGCTCGGCGCGAACTTCCAGCGCGCCGACCAGATTGATCGATCCGGCGAAAACGGCGTCCCTGCTTCCCACGTCCGCCGGGAGCGGCTCGCCCGTAATACGCGATTGGTCGACGGAGGATTCGCCGGCCGTCACGACGCCGTCCACGGGGATGCGCCCGCCGGGGCTGACGATGACGACGTTCCCGGGCTCGACGTCGGCCAGAGGGACGGAAACGGCGCTCTCGCCTTCGCGTATGCGCACCGTCTGCGGGAGGAAGGCCATGAGATCGGTCAAAGCGTCGTGCCCTCGCTCCACGGACAGGTCTTCGAGAATTTCGGCGGCCAGAACGAAAGCGGTGACGACCAAGGCCGTGAGCCACTCGCCGATGGCCGCCGCGGCGACGATCGCAATGAGCATCGACAGCTCCATGCTCATCCTGGCGTGTCGGATATCGCCCCAGGCTTCGACTGCGATCGGAAAACAGCCTGCGATAAGGCCCGCGACGGCCGCCGCAGGGAAGTCTTTCGTAGGTTGGGTCACGCCCAGGGCCAGCAGGACTGCGCAAAGTGCAACAAAGAGTGTGCGAAGGGCGTCCCGAGGATCGATTTTTGCCAGTAAATCTCTCGAAGCTGGATTTTGATCAATGTTGGAATGCATATGTGTTTCCGTTTGATGTTTGGAATGCTTCTGCATGTACTCGGGTGCGTCGAGCCCTACTAATGTACCACTGTGGTTGCATCGTTGTCTGCAGAACTTTTGGAATACCGTGTATACACACAGATGTTCGAAGCTTTGCGGGGTATTCAAACGGTTACTATGCCGGTAAACTGGTTATTCCGTAGAACGCGTCGCGTTGGGGCAAGCGTGACGTGCACGGTAGTAGCGCTGTGGAGGAGTGCATATGGAACGGGCCGCAGAAGTGGTCGAGCGTATCTCACCGAAACGCTCCCACTCCGGTTCCGCTGTGCGAGTCGCGGGCGACGGTGCGGCTGGGGCGGCCGACGACGTCGCCGAAGACGCTCAGCGTTCGCGCGATCGGCTTCGCGCTTTTGTGGGGCTGTCCCTCGGGGCGACCCTGCTTGTTCTCACCCTCTTTCTGGCCCCCCGGACGTTGGAATCCTGGCCCAATGCCGCCGTCGCGGTGACGGCGTGCGTTGCGGTCGCCTTGTCCGGCAGGTATCCGGTTGCCGGCGCCTGCGTCGAAGCCGTCGCGTTCGCGATGGTCTGGCTGACGCCCGACATAACGATCTCGTTGTCGTCGATGTCCATGTTCCTCGTCACCTCGATGGTCATCTGGTCTGGGCGGCGCGCGGTCATCTTTGTCGCCACGCCTTGGTATCTGGCGTCCGTCGTCGCCGTGAACGCGACAAGCGCGGCGGATCAAGAGGAACTTGTCAAAGGGACCCTCGTGTGGCTGGCGTTCGAGATGATTTTCGTGCTCATCGGCGAGCTCCTGCTGCGCCAGCGCCTGGCGAACGTCAAACTCGAAGAGAGACGGCGGGCCGAGCTGGCCGCCCAGCGCCGAGCCATCGCGCGGGAGCTTCACGACACCGCCGTCTATTCGGCCACGATGGTCGTCATGAGAGCCGAGGCAGCCAAACTTCGCAAGGAAGTGGACCCCCGGCTTGCCGAGGATCTCGAGTTCATCGCGCGGACCGGGCGCGCCGCAACGGCCGATCTGAGGCATATGCTCGAGCTTTTGCGCGCCACGGACAGCCTTGACGCAGCGTTCGAGGCCGACGTGGCCACCCGCTTCACGATTCGGGACAAGCCTCCGGCTGAGGCGATCTACGAACAGATAGGGAAGGTGAGGGCAGCCGGTCTAAAGGTCCAGGCTGCCGTCGACGGAGACGTCTCGAGGCTTCCCGAGGTCGTGGCGGCGACCTTTTCGCGCATAGTCACGGAAGCGTGCTCGAACATCGTCAAGCATGCCGACCGTCGCGGCCCCGTGACGATCATGGTGGAAGTCGGCGCTTACGCCGTAGACGCCATATTCATCAACATTGTGCCTTCGCCCGGCGACGGGCTGGACGCGCTAAGCGGCTTTCCCGCCGACCGATCGGATGCGAAAGTCAAACATTTCGGATTGGCCGGCCAACAAGAGCGCGTAGAGGCTCTTGGCGGGATGATTCGAGTCTCACAAGTTTCCGACCGGTGGATCGTTCGCGTATCCATCCCCCTGCATGGCTGAAAGCCAGGAGAGACGAACATGAAAGAATCTGAACGATTGGCGCGAGGCGCCCGCAACGGCGGGGTCGGCGCGGATCGCAAGAAGGTCATCAGGGTGGTCGTCGTCGACGACGACGAAGAGGTTCGCAAAAACGTCGCGACCTATCTGGAAACCGCCGAAGACATAGAGATCGTCGGCATGGGGGAGAACGGCATGGAGGCCGTTAGGCTTGTCGGCAGGCTCAATCCCGACATCCTCGTGACGGACGTCCGCATGCCTCTCATGGACGGCATCACCGCCAGCGAGCAGGTCAAGGCCCTCTATCCCGACACGAAGATCCTTCTGCTCACCACTTTCGACGACGACGAAGCGATGCTCTCCGGCCTTCAAGCCGGGGCCGGCGCCTTCCTTTTGAAGAACACGTCTCCGGAAGACATCGTCAAGAGCATCAGAGAAGTGTCCTCCGGCGGAACAGTCGTCTCTCCCGGGCCGACGTCGCGCTTGGTGAAGAACTACCTGGTGCCCTTGCCTCCCGACTCGGGGGTCAACGTCCAGTTCTCCAAGCGGGAAATGGACGTTCTCAGGCTCTTGTGCCAGGCGCATTCCAACTCGGAGATAGCCGCGCAGCTGTACGTCCAAGAATCGACGGTCAAGACGCACATCTCCTCGATTATGGCCAAGCTCGAGGTCAACAGCAGGCTTAAGGTGGTTGTGCGCGCCTACGAGCTGGGGCTTGTCCGGCATTGAAAAGACGGGCAAAAGTCGGGTTTTGGCAGGCTTTTCGTTTTTTCCTACTTTTGGGGGAAGCCGAAGGCTCTCCGGCTGAGTAAGCTTATAGACATCACGTATAGGAGGTAATACGGATGAAGACTTTGGGCATCGCCGCTGCGGCGTCAATCGCCTTTACGGCATCGCTTCTGCCGTTTGGAGGCGAATCCTACGCGGCAACGAATGCACACGTCGGGGCCGCTCAGAGCGAACTGCTCGCAAAAGGCGGCGCTTCCCAACCTGAGTTCTTCTGCACCATGCCATGGACTAGGAGCTGGAGAATCATGTGCGGGACCGAATACAGACGAGTATGGCGCTCGTGGTTCTAGCGCCGCGATACAACGATCGTCGCGACGAGAATAGCTGAATAGACCAGGTAATCGATTCGGAGCTTTATGCCCGAGTCCTTGGCCGACTGCACCTCGGTGCGGGAAGCCGAGAGTTATTTTCGTCCTTGCCGGTGGCAGTCGATTGACTAGGTCTCGATGCCGCCATTGCGCTCAGGGTGATGCGTGACACCCGCAGCGCACCTTGGGGCCCGGGCGAGCGTGACGCCCGGGCCCCGACATGTCTGCTTGGGAGCCGGTCCCTTCTACTCGGAGGGCTGTGCCGCTCGAACTGGAAGCCGTGCTCCCCGAAGCGAGGCCGGGTTTCTCAAATCGTCGGGCAGCCCTTTGCAAACCGAAGCGG
>NZ_DBHHEV010000075.1:8040-12366 GCF_057238965.1 Peptidiphaga sp. | reverse complement strand
CTCGCCGCCGACAACAAGCTCGAATGCTACAACCTGCCGCAGGGCGTCATGACGGCCCTCTACCGCGAGATCGCAGCCCATCGGCCCGGCGTCGTCACGAAGGTGGGGCTGGGCACCTTCGTCGATCCTCGCATCGAGGGCGCCAAGGTCAACGACGTCACCACGGAGGACCTCGTCTCGCTCATCGAGCTGGACGGCGAGGAGTACCTGTACTATCGCGGGTTCCCGATCGACGTCGGGCTCATCCGCGGCACATACGCCGACGAGATGGGCAACCTGACGATGGAGCACGAGGGCCTGAAGATGGAGATCCTTCCCATCGCCCAGGCCGTCCACAATTCCGGCGGGATCGTCGTCGCCCAGGCGAAGGCGGTGGTCGCGACGGGCACTCTCGACCCGAACCTCGTGCGCGTCCCCGGGAACCTCATCGACTACATCGTGGTCTCCGAGCCGGAGAACCACATGCAGACCGAGTACACACAGTACAACCCCGCCTTCTCGGGGCAAATCAAGGTCCCCGCATCGAATGTCAAGCCTCTGCCGCTGACCATTCGCAAGGTCATGGCGCGCCGCGCAGCCATGGAGATCCGGCCGGGCCAGGCCATGAACCTCGGGGTGGGGGTGCCGGCCGACGTCGGGATCGTGCTCGCCGAGGAAGGCGTCTCCGACTACGCGCTGCTGACCACCGAGGCCGGCGCCGTCGGCGGAACCCCCGCAGACGACAAGAACTTCGGCCACGCCTACAACGTGCTCGCCCAGGTCGGCATGCACGAGCAGTTCGACTATTACGACGGCGGCGGCCTCGACCTGACGGTCCTCGGCACGGCGCAGACGGACGCCCGCGGGGACGTCAACGTCTCGAAATTCAACGGCCGCGTGGCGGGCTGCGGCGGCTTCATCAACATCACGGCCACGGCCAAACACGTGGTGTTCGCCGGCTCCTTCACGGCGGGAGGCCTCGACGTCCAGTTCACAGACGGCGGCTGCAGGATCGCGGCCGAGGGAAAGGTGCGCAAGTTCGTCCGCGACGTCGAGCAGATCACCTTCTCCGGCGAGCAGGCATCCCTCGCAGGCCAGTCAGTCCTTTACGTGACCGAGCGCGCGGTCTTCGAGCTGCGCGAGGGCCGCCTGACGCTCATCGAGAAGGCGCCGTGGGCGGACTTGCAGCGCGACATCCTCGACCAAATGGAGTTCGAGCCGGCGATCGCGGACGACCTGAAGGACATGGACCCCGGCATTTTCCGTGAGAAGTGGGGCGGGCTCAAGGCGCACATCGACGCCGCCGCAGAGCGCACGGCTGCGAATTCGACGGCCCCTCAGGCCCCTACCCCTTCGAGTCACAAGTGAACGGCACAGGGCGAGAGTCGGGCCCAGGCGAGCTCGTCTCGCCGATCCTGCAGTTCGACGCCCTCGCCCGCTCCGAGCCGTCGAAGACGTGCATCGTGGTCGACTCCTTCAGCTACACCCGGGCGCAGATCCTCGATGCGGCGGACGCGCTGGCGGCCGGGCTCGCCGCCTACGGCGTCGGACAGGGCGACAGGATCGCCATCATCCGGCGAAACGCCCCGATCCACATGATCGCCTTGCTGGCGGCCAGCAGAATCGGCGCCGTGCTGCTACCGCTGAATTTCCGCCTGTCCTCGGTCGAGTGCCAGGCGATCATCGACGACGCCGGATGCGCCGCCGTGCTGTGCGGGCCGCGTTTCGCCCGGCAGTTCGACGAAGAGCTCGACCTTTCGCCCGAGATCCTCTGGATCGTCGACGACATCGACCCCTCGATCGAGCCCCCGGAGGACGATTCTCTCCACTTCATCTGGCAGAGGCTCTCGGAACTCTACCGCGCAGGCGAGGGCATGGTCCCCGACGCCGTCCCGATCCGGGCCGACGCCCTCGCGCTTCTGCTCTACACGTCCGGCTCGACGGGCAAGGCCAAGGGCGTCAAGCTCACCTACGGCAACGTCTTCGCCTCATGGGCGGCTTTCTCCGAGGTGCTCGGCACGGGGCCGGACGACGTCGCCCTTGCGATCGCGTCCTTCGGGCACGTCGGGGGCCTCAACACCTTCACCTTCGCCACGCTTCTGGCCGGCGGCCTCGTCGTGGTCCAACGCAAATGGGACGTCGGCGACGCTCTGGCCAAGATCGAACGCTATCGGGTGACCCGCACCTTCGGCGTCCCGACGATGTACGACGCCATGGCCCGGCACCCGGACTTCGGCTCGCGCGACCTTTCGAGCCTGAAAACGGCGATCGTCGGCGGCGCCTGCTGCCCCAAGGATCTCTGCGACGTTTTCACCGCGCGAGGCGTGCCCTTGGCGAACTCGTGGGGCATGACCGAAACCGCGGGCGGCGGCACGCTCACGCCGCCGAAGGACATGGCCGAGCATTGCGCCCAGGTGGGCAAGGCCGCCCCCGGGATGAAGATGCGGGTGGCGCGCGAGGACGGGTCCGAGGCCTCGGTCGGCGAGGTCGGCGAACTGTGGGTGTCCGGACCGTCCGTCTCCCCCGGATACTGGGGAAAACCGGAAGGCGAGGGCTGCGGTTTCGCAGGCGACGGATGGTTCCACACGGGAGACCTCGTCTCCGTCGACGCCGAAGGCTTTTACACCGTCGAAGGGCGGGCCAAGGATCTCATCATTTCCGGCGGGGAGAACATCTATCCCGCCGAGATCGAGACGGTGCTGCGCAACCACCCCGCCGTCGCCGAGGCCGTTGTGGTGGGGATGCCGGACAATCGCTGGGGCGAGCTGCCGGCGGCCTTCGTCGTCGCCGAAGACGGCGCCGATCTGGACCTCGACGAAGTGCGCGCCTTCGCCGCGACCCGGCTGGCGAAATACAAGGTGCCGCGCACGATGGCGGAGCTCGACGGCATCCCCCTGGGTTCGACGGGCAAGCCGGATCGCAGCGCGTTGGCTCGCATCGCCGCGCACCGTCACGATCCGGGACCGCGCTGGTACGCGCAGGGGTGACTCGGCCTGCCGACACGGGCGATCACCGCGAGCGGGCTTTAGCATGCGCAGAGGCGAGAGGCCGTGGCGCAACAGGCCCTGAAGCCACACCGGCGCTCCCGCGGCCGCGGGTCACGTCCCGCCCGGAGCCTCCTCGCCGCTCGGAGACTCCCCGTCGGCGCTTTGGGAGGCTTCTTCCGCGTCGTCGATATCTTGCCCGCCGTCGCGCGCGCCCCTTTGCCTGGCGTCGCCCCGCGCATCGTTCTGCAAGCCGTCACCCTGCGCGTCGCTCCGGCATCCCTCGTCCCGCGCGTCGTTTTGCAAGCCGTCACCCTGCGCATCGTCGATGCCCTGCGCGTCGTCCTCCCACGCGTCGTCGCCCTTCACCTGGGCGATGAGCGGCAAAAGGACGTGGGATCGCTCCGATCCGTTTTCGCGCAGATCCACGAGGGCCTGCTCGGTGACCCATGGCCCCATGACGCCCGCCACCAGCTCGTTGGCGAACCGCCGGACCTTCTTTCGCCCGACGGACAGCAGGTGGTGCGGCGTCGCCATGACGTGCATGGCCATCCCCCCTTCGAGGGCGTCGCCGAGCTGCACACGCTGCGTTTCCGGCCGCAAATCGCCGGTTCGCATGGCGTCGCGGATGATGTTCCTCGTGTGGATCACGGACTTTCCCACCGAGTTTTGCCATATCGTGCCAAGTTCCTCGTTGTCCGTGTGATTTTCGAGGATCAGGCGGATGACGGCGAGCCCCGTGGGCGTGTAGTAGCGCATGAGCCTGTCCTCGACGAGCATCTGGACGTACTCGAGAAACGGGACGTCGGGCCTTTCGTAGTCACGGTATTCGAAGAAGACGTCCGACGCCGTGAAAGCGTCGGCCAGCATCGCCTCTTTGGTGGGCCAGCGCAGGTAGAGCGCCGATTTGCCCATGCGGGCTTGCTTGGCCACCTTCCCGAGCGTGAAACCGGACCAGCCCACTTCCATGTAGACCTCGAGCGCGGCGACCAGGGCGCGCTCCTCGATGCCGGGATCGCGCGGGCGGCCAACTCCGGCGTCGACCGCTCCCGAGTCCACGACGCTTGACAGCGCTGGAAGAAGCTCTCCCATCGAAGGCTCACCCGCGCCGTGCCGGCGCGCTCTTTTCCACGTATTCGACGACGTTGGCGATGCTCGTGTGGATGAATTGCGGACGGAAGGCGAATTCGGGGATGTTCTCGCGGGTTGTGGACCCGGTCAAGACGAGGTGGGTCTGCAGTCCCGCTTCCATGCCGGCAAGGATGTCGGTGTCCATGCGATCGCCGACCAGCGCGGTCTGCTCCGAGTGGGCGTCGATGCGGTTGAGGCCCGTGCGCAACATGACGGGGTTCGGCTTGCCCAC
>NZ_DBHHEV010000075.1:0-8021 GCF_057238965.1 Peptidiphaga sp. | reverse complement strand
GGTGGCCGCGGTTATCATCGCGGCGACGGCGCCTGTGGCCGGGATGGGCCCGTCCGCGGACGGCCCGGTGACGTCCGGGTTGGTGGCGATGAAGCGGGCGCCTTTGCCGATGAGGCGAATGGCCTGCGTGAGGGCCTCGATGCTGTATGTGCGGGTCTCGCCGAGAACCACGAAATCCGGATTGTCGTTGGTCATGACGAAGCCGTGCTCGTACAGGGCGGTGGTGAGCCCCGCCTCGCCCACCACGTAGGCGCGGCGCGAGTCGGACTGCGTGGCGAGGAAGGTGGCCGTGGCGGTGGCGGAAGTCCAGATGTTCTGCTCGGGAACGTCGAGGCCGGATGAGGCCAGCCGCGCGGAGAGGTCGCGGCGGGTGAAGATCGAGTTGTTCGTCAAAACGAGGAAGGGGATCTCGCGCTCGCGCAAAGCGCTGAGAAACTCGGACGCCCCCGGCAGAGCGTGCTCTTCGTGAATGAGCACGCCGTCCATGTCAGTCAACCAATTCGCAATGTCAGCCATGCTTCAAGTCTAGGCCGCTGAGCGGCCAGCCGTGGCCCTTACCGGGCACAGTTCACACCGGACGTCCAGGATTCGACCGATCCTGAATGAGGCGGGTTCTTAAAGGCGGCGGGCGCCGGAAGATTGCGCTGCGGCTGCCGGGCGCTGGGCGACGGCGCAGCCTCCAGCCGCTGAGCCCTCGTCATTTTTCGCGTTCCTCCTTCGCCCGCGCAGCATGTTCCCGATACGCCTGGGGAAGAACGGGGACGACGTCAATGACGACGTCGTCCTCCGGCAATCCCGCAAGGTATGCGACGGCCTCGCGGATGTCGTCGCTTGCTTGGTCGAGTCGGCGAACCTGAGAGACCGCGCCGACCTCGGCGCATTCGGTGACCCACCACCCTGTGCGCCCGCGTTCGGCTGTGACAGTGAATCGGCGGCTCATCGCCACCACCCCTTTCCCAACTCGTCGGAGAATTGGTCGAAGAATTTGCGGGCGGTCAGGTCGTCAATTTCAGCGTGACATCCAAGCGTGCGTGAAGTTGTTCCGACGGTGACCGCAGTATGATTCGTCAGCTCCGTGGTCGAGAAGTCAAGGTCGCGAGCTTTTGCTTCTTGCTTGGGCTTCTTAAACACAGCGCTGCCTTTCACTCACATGGTCTACCCCGGACTAGATTTATCGCGCAACCCCGGTCTAGGGATCTATCGTGCAACCCGGGTCTAGGGATCTATCGTGCAACCCGGGTTTAGGGAATCGTCTGCATACCTTCGCGTGGACACAGCAAGCTATAAACTTTGGATTGTCTCGGTCACCTTTGCAGCCGCTGCAACTGGGGCTACGGCTGGCAATCATCCGCCCGTGGCAACCGAGGGCCGCCCGTGGCAAACTGGCCGGGTGACTTCCTTCGACGCCGCCGCGCGGGCCGCTGCCGCGCATTTTGACTTTCCGTGTGCTTTCGGTGTGACGGACCTTGCGGGGCCGATCGCGTGTTCGGGCGACGTCGACGCGGCATTCCCTTTCGCCTCGGTGACGAAGCCGCTGGCCGGGTACGCCGCCCTCGTGGCGGTCGATCGGAAACTGCTGCGTTTGGATGCCCCCGCGGGGCCCGAGGGGTCGACTGTGCGCCATCTTCTTGCGCATGCCTCCGGTTTGCCGTTCGAGGAGGGGGCGGTTCTGGGCGCGCCGGGAAAGCGGCGCGTGTATTCGAATCGGGGCTTTGACGTGCTGGGCGACGTCGTCGAGGAGGCGACCGGCACGCCCTTTTCCGAGTGGCTGGAGGAAACCGTGCTCATTCCGCTGGGCATGAGCGCAACCGAATGCGAGGGGTCGCCGGCCCACTCGGGCCGCGGCTCGGTGGCCGACCTTCTGGCGTTCGGCCGGGAAATGCTCTCACCCACGCTCGTCTCGTCGGAGCTGTGGCGCGAGGCGATCACGCCGCAGTTCCCCGGGATCTCGGGAGTGCTGCCCGGGTACGGGCGGCAGGCCGACAACGCGTGGGGCTTGGGCGTGGAGATCCGCGACTCGAAGGCGCCGCATTGGACGGACGCCTCGTTTCCGCCGTCGGCCTACGGGCACTTCGGCCAATCGGGGTCGTTCCTGTGGGTCGATCCGACGGTCGGGCGCGCCGGGGCTTTCCTCGGCGCCCGCCCCTTCGGCGTGCCTCACAGGGAGGCGTGGCCGGCGCTGACGAAGGCCATGCGCGAGGCATGATTCGGCGGTCTCGACAAGGCTCCGCCTGAAGCCCCAGATCGTCAAGCTCGGCGCGGCACGCTGCCAGTTCCGGCGCGGCACACCGCCAAGCCCAGCGATGCGCACCGTCGAGCCCAGCGCAGCACACCGCCGCACCCAACGATGTGCACTGAGCACTTGAGCCCCGCCCTAGGGACTTGAGCTCCGTCCTAAGCACTTGAACCCCATCCTGAGAACTGGAACACCGTCCTGAGAACTGGAGCGCCGCACCGTGAGCCAAAACACCGCACCGTAAGCATTCATTGCGTGCCAGTCAAAGACTGTGTTCGAAGGGCGGCACTAACCGTGGGCATGAAGCATTCACCCGATTCCAGTCGATGGCGAGGCCGCCGGCGTCGGCGACCCGGGCTCCGGAGGATCCGCGGCGGTCCTGGGCTTGCGCCCGGGTGGCGCGGGGCGGCAGCCGGTCGAATAGCGCATGCCAAAGTAGTTTTCCCGTGTCAAAGACGCGTCTACATACCCGCCATCCTGGGTGTTGTGGATGTAGGCCCCATGGTCACGACCATCTGAGACGTCGATGACCTCCGTGAAACCAAAAGGAGCGACCTCCTCCTTGACAATGGCAAGCATGCGCGGCCAAGCATCCTTGGAGAAACCGGGGGCGATCCCTTGTCGAGAATGGTCGAGGTAACCGCCCTCGTGGAGGTCGTCGCACGGGTCGTAAAGCTTGTTCGGGTCCTCGTCTAGCCAGGTCCACTGCCTGGCGCCGAACTCGGCGTCGACTCTGGAGCGCACCCTGGCCAACGCCCCCATAAGCTGACTGCGGGCGGTTATCACGTCCACCCGCTCGCCGAAAGGCTTACGCCCCTCGTAATACGGAGACGGTGTCTGCTCCACCGAGCTCTCCCCCTTTCCCGACAGCGTCGGCGAATTCAAGCCGGGCCCAACAGGCCCGCAGGCGCATAGGGCCCAGCATGCAGCTGCCGCGGCAACCGCCCGTGCGACCGCACCCATGTCAATGAGCCTTTCCAACAACAACATGAAGCATTCACCCGATTCCAGTCGATGGCGAGGCCGCCGGCGTCGGCGACCCGGGCTCCGGAGGATCCGCGGCGGTCCTGGGCTTGCGCCCGGGTGGCGCGGGGCGGCAGCCGGTCATGTAATCCATCCCAAAGGAGTCGTTGTCTTCGACCGAAGCACCGACATAACCGCCGTCCTGGGTGTTGTAGATGTAGACTGCACGACTATTGTCGTTGGATACGTCGATGACCTCCGTGAAACCGAAAGGAGCGACCTCCTCCTTGACAATGGCAAGCAAGCGCGGCCACGCATCATTCGAAAAACCAGAGGCGATCCCCTGCCGAACACGATCAAGATAACCGCCCTCGTGTATATCGTCGCACGGGTCGTAAAGCTTGTTCGGGTCCTCGTCTAGCCAGGTCCACTGCCTGGCGCCGAACTCGGCGTCGACTCTGGAGCGCACCCTGGCCAACGCCCCCATAAGCTGACTGCGGGCGGTTATCACGTCCACCCGCTCGCCGAAAGGCTTACGCCCCTCGTAATACGGAGACGGTGTCTGCTCCACCGAGCTCTCCCCCTTTCCCGACAGCGTCGGCGAATTCAAGCCGGGC
The DNA here is from genome assembly GCF_057238965.1 of Peptidiphaga sp. Lineage (NCBI taxonomy): Bacteria > Bacillati > Actinomycetota > Actinomycetes > Actinomycetales > Actinomycetaceae > Peptidiphaga > Peptidiphaga sp. The sequence continues at coordinate 4,205 of NZ_DBHHEV010000075.1, read as the reverse complement.
CCAACAGGCCCGCAGGCGCATAGGGCCCAGCATGCAGCTGCCGCGGCAACCGCCCGTGCGACCGCGCCCATGTCAATGAGCCTTTCCAACAACAATCGACGCCAACTGCCACTGTGCATGGCTTTTGTTGACGAGATAGCCGGAATGGCCGGTTGTCTTCGTGCCGGGCCCCTCCGGATTCAGTTTCTTGAAGCCCGAATCATCGTAGGGGTCCATGCCCAGGCTTCCGTTGTGATTGTGAGCAAAACCAGCGCTGACATTGGCGGTTCTGATCGGGTCGTCCTTGAAGAGGGAGACGAACCTGTGCCCCTGCGGGACGTTCATGTCCCACGATCCGTTCTTCACTCCCGACGAACCGAACACGCCGAAGTCGTCAATCACCCCGGGCCTTGCCTGCGCGGCAGCGTAACTGGCCGTCGTCGATCCGTACGAGTGGCCAAGAAGCGACTGGTGAACGTCCGACGTTCCCGAAATCGCCGCGTTGCGCGAATCCCTGATCCCCTCCAGGAACTTCGCTCCTCCGTCGCCGCCCATACGGGCATCGCGGGTGCCGAGAACGGAAAAGTCCCACTGCTTTATACTCTTGCCCGGATTGCTTTCCCACGGCGCCGGCGGAGCGTCGTACCCGACCCAGCCGATCGCCGCCACAGATTCACCGTGCGACTGTCTTTCCGCTTCCGTCTTAAGATTCGCCACGTCCCGCGTGACTCGGTCCATGTTCTTGGAAACGTCAGTGCCCATGCCGGGCATGAAGGTGGTGACGTGTTTTGCGGTGTCCACATCGCCCACCGCTATTGCCGCATGGGCGTGTTTCGCCCCGGTTTCGTCACCGCCGTGCTGGAAGATGAGCAGCTGGGTGTTTCCGTCATTCTGCGTCAGAGCCTTTTCCACATTCTTCGCCTCCCGATAGTACTTGAGCTGCAGGAGCTCATCACGGCTCAGAAGCTGGGACTCGCTCTTGCCTGGATTCGCCCTCTTGAGCTGCTCCAGACGGTCGGCTACGGGTTTGTACTGTTGGAGATCCCTGTTCAACAGTTTGCGATTGGCGATGTTTCTGTACTTCGCCTCCACGCCGTCCAGGTTGCCGACCATTTCAGGGGACTCTTCAGCCAAAGCCTGTTTTTCGGCGTCGGTATGGGCGGCCCACCATGCGGCGACCTCCTCCGTATTGTTCGAGGGCGGCTGCTTTGACAAACCAGGATTCGGATCCTCCAACCTGCCCGAAGACTTCACCTTTCCGCCAGCGATCCGCAGAAGGGCGGCCTCGTAGGCCCTGTCTACCTCGTCGGCTTTCTTGCGCGCATTGCGGACATGGACCTTGCACTCCTCGAGGTGTTCCTCGCGTTCCTTTTTGTCTTCCTCACGGTCGGTGTCCCATGGGCTGACCAAGTCGCCGAAGCTTTTTTTGATTGGATTCGGATCGGTCACAGTCGTTCCGTCAGCGGAGATCTTGAAGCCGAAATGGCTGGCGCGAGACTCGGCTTCCACAACCATGGTCGAAACCTCGCCAAGGCCTTCCTGAGCCTCTGCAGTGGCCTTTATTAGCTCACCGATGTTTTTCAGCAGCAGGACGGTCTTTCGATCTAAACGATCGCGCCTCTGCTGAGCCGCCGCTGCTCCCTCGCCTTCCCATCCTGTGGAGAGATCCATAGTCTCTATATGGTCGCCCCCGCCCACAGCCTTCTTTCTAGAATTGACAAGCAGGTCAATAAAGGAGTCCAGACCCTCGGGCTTCCAACGTTTGAGCTCATCCCACGTGACCATCATTTGCCTCGCAGACGGCTGTCGAGGTTGGAAAAATCGACGCTCGAAGAATGGTCGGCGGCGTTGTAGTCTTCGCGCGCCTTGTCGAGCGCCCCAGCGAGGGCTTCCAGGGAGTCTTTCATGCTTTTGGCCATCTTGTCGCCGAAGTCTGCGGCACGGACGACGGCTCCTCCCGATCGGCTTCCCGGCATTGCCTCTGCAACACTAGGCGTTCCTTCTAGCATTTTTACGGAACCAATCGCTTGGCCGGCTTGGTCTGCCTCCGAGGCGGCCTTTTTCAGCAGCTGCGGAGAAACTTTCACTTTTGACATTGTTCACCCTTTCACGCGCCGACAATGACGTCACGCATGCGCTTTTTATTAGGCGTGAGTCACTGTTGGAAGTTGCGACCATTACAGCACAACACCCTATCACTTGGTAAACCCAATTGGCGGTCCGCATCGCGGAACCGCCTTCCAAAGCTACGCAATGGTGTCGAATGATACCGCTATATAATTGTGATATACAACACACTCTTGCGGAACTTCATTGTCTTCGCTTTCAATCACGATCCGCTGCGAACAAAGCCAGCCCGCACCCCGAAACAGACCGCGATCATGAAGAAATCAAAGGCCTTCGGCAAGGTCGAACATGCGGCCCATGGGCGGCGCGACAAGCTTGGCCGAAGTCCGGCTTCAGCTCAGACTTCTGATTTCGGCCAAGCCGTCCGCCGCCCAGATCTCAGTGCTTGCCTCTTCAGTGTTTCCAATCTGTTTCAGGCCAAGCACGCTAGCACGTCCACGCGATTATCGCCGCTCCTCCGCTCGGAACATGGACGGTTTCACCCGATTCGATCGGCCTGCCGTCGGGAATTTCGACGGGCACAGTCGCGGCCGTATGCACGACCTCGATCGTTCTCACCGCCTCGGCCGCCCGCGAAGATTCGCTCGTCTTCAATGGCACGCTCACGTCCTTGCGGCCGTGATTGGTGGCTACAAGGATCCCGCCGCGCGGGCCGCGCAGGACGCCCCGCGCGAGCTGCGGAGAATCGAGGTCGACCGGCGGCTCAATCCCGGCAAGGTCGCGCACGAGCCTGTAGACGCGCCATAGGCCGTCGGCGTCGCCGTGGGCGTCGGCGATCTCGGCGGCGAGAAGCTCGATCGGATAGGCGCATACGACGACGGCCCCCCGGCCGCGCCGGGCCACGGTCAGCGCGGGCAGGCCGGCGGCGTCGGTTGCCACCGTTCTCGCGTCGACCACATCCAGCTCCACGCCCCGCAGATGCAGATCGTTGGCCGCTCCGCCCGCCCTGGCGGCGGCCGGCAGCTCGACCGAGACAACGTCGCCCGCTTCCAGGCCCGCGAAAGGCTCGACGGCGGTCAGCTCCAGGCGGTCCGTTGCGACGGCCCGGTCGGCTATGCGCACGCCCGCGAATTCCGCGAGCTCGGGGATCGCCGTTTCCGCGGAGCACGAAAGATAGAGGACGCCGCCGGCTTCGACGTAGTCGAGCGCTCCCTGCCAGAAGGACGTGCGCATATGCAGGAGGGACGACGTCGTCGAGGTAAGCGGCGCGGGAAGCAGGGCGACGGGCGTCGCGGGCCACGAATCGTCAAGCTTTTCGCGGGGAAACTGACAGGGCAGCCCGGCGCGGGAGGCGAAGACGTAGGAGTTGAGCCACCCGCGCACCAGCGGCTTGACGTCGCGGGCGGGCTCCCAAGCCTTTTCGGCCGGAGCGTAAGGCCCCGAGGGCGCGTCGTCCAAACCGTAGGAGGCGCGGTCGTAGGGCTTGATGTACTCGTGCGGCACGGGAATCGACGCGGGCGTCCAGGGACCGTCGCCCGCCAGTCCCTCGAGGTCGAGGGCCCCGGTCACCCTCGCGAGCTCGCTCTGAACGCGGGCGCGGGGGCGTGCCTTGCCTTCGGCGTCGAGCAGCCCGAATTGCGTTTCGTGGGGCATGCGCACGTACGGTGCGCGGCGGTAGGCGGCGGGTTCGGCGTCGATCCAGCACCACGCGTAGAAGCCGATCGCCCCGGCCCCCAAGGAAGACCAACACACGAGCCTGTCGTAGTCGGCGATCGCCTCGGGCGCGAACTGGGTGCTGGAGGCCCCGAATTCGTGGACCATAACCGATTTTCCGGCGCCGCGGGCGAGGGCGGTCTCGAACGCCCCCGCCATGCTCATCCGCCGCGAGCCCAGACGGTCGGCGTACAGCTCCGGCGAGTAGATCGGGTAGGGATGCACGCACGCGAAGTCGAGGGCGTCGGCGACGACGTCGGCCCGGAACGGTCCGCCATCGACCTCCTGGGAGGCCGTGCCGATGGTCACGAGGCAGCCAGGGTGGTTCGCGCGGATCGCCTGAGTCAGGGCCGCGGTCCATTCGACGGCGTGTTCGTCGTCGGTGGTTTCGCCGGGAATCCAGAACGGCGGCTCGTCGGTGAGGTCCCACGCGATCAGCTCGGGGC
>NZ_DBHHEV010000074.1:0-12403 GCF_057238965.1 Peptidiphaga sp. | reverse complement strand
CCCGCCAGGGTGTGGGAGAGTAGGACACCGCCGCCTGCACACCACAAAGGGGGGGCCCGCCACGGCCCCCCCTTTCCCGCACACACACCGCCACACCGCCCCCCACACACGCACGGCCACACGCACCCCCCACACGCGCACAGCCACATACACGCGCACAGCCACACACGGCCACACCGGCCACCGTGAACCCCACACGCACGGGGGCCACACGGCCACACACGCAAACACAGCATGAGCACACAGGTTGATGCGGTAGGGTACGAGACGTGCGTTTAACCCGATACTTCACGCTTGTTATCGCTATTCTCAGCACTGCGGGCTGTGCTCTCGGAGCGCGACTGGCATCGATTCCCGGTTCGACGTCGGGCGGTGCAGCCGCATTTCAGGACTCTCAGATCAAACGGCCTAAGCCGGGTTCTTCCTTCCAGATTGAGCTCGCCTCCTACACGGGGAACGTCGCGGCCCAGGTTGTAGATGTGGACCCGGAAGACGTCACGTCCGATCAGATCCGCGAGCTTCGAGCCAGAGGCGTGTACCCTGTCTGCTACGTCAACGTCGGTGCGTGGGAAGACTGGCGAGCTGATGCGGATCTGTTCCCAAAGGAAGTCATAGGGAAAGGCTATCCGAATTTGCCGGGCGCACATTGGCTCAATGCCAGCAAACAGAACGAGTTTTTCCACTTGATGGAAAGCCGGATCAAAGTATGCGCGGACAAGGGCTTTCTCGGAGTGGACGCAGACAACGTCGACGGTTGGAAGCACGACACTGGCTTTCGAATAACGGACCAAGAAGAAGCTCGCTACATTGAAAGACTTTCAGCCACGGCGCACAACCAGGGATTGGCCTTCTCACTGAGGAACAATCTTGAACAAATCGATCATCTCATTGGCAACATCGATATGGCCATAGTTGAAGACTGTCACGGAGGGGAAGCCTGCAAGCACTGGTCAACAGTCCTTGGAGACGGCAAAGCCGTTTTCGTCATTGAGTACAGCGACGAAAGCTTTGCTCAATGCAAAGACGATCCACCAGGAATGACCACTATTCGCAAGACTATGAGACTCGACTCTTGGGTCAAAGATTGTTCGGGCAAAGAACAGTCGTAGGGGGCAAACGCCGTAAAAGGCGTGCGGGCACATTAGGAACGTGCCCCCGGGTCTTGTTGGGCATTCGTTCCTCTACTTCAGTTTTAATTCGCAGCGAACGCCTGCGGAGGTCGTTGCTCTCTCGCTGCCGAAGCGGAAGCGGATGCGAAGACGCGTGGTGCGTGCCGGCAAGGGGTCGGCGTGGAACCTTGGTTTGCCAAGGTCCCACGCCATGCCGTTGTCTAACCGAGCATGTCCTTGTCTAGCCGAGCCTGTGTCTACTTGAGCAGCTTCGTGGTCAGCCATACTGCGAAGGCAACGAGCGGCACAAAACTTATGATCCTCACAGGCAGTTCCATTTTAGGCAGCCACCAGATGTAGATCATCGTGATCAACGTTGCCGCCCAAATCCCGGCGACCGACACTGCGGGCGGGACCGCGGAAATGAAGCATAGGCCGATAGCGGCAAGGATGATCCCGCTCGTCGCGAAGGACATGAATCTGGAATCGGTTAAATTGGGGCGGAACAAGGTCGCCCCCCAAATGACCGTGAGGACGCCGACAATTGCCAGGCAATAGCCCAGAATGCTTAGTCCGTTCATCGTAGTTCCTTTCGATTTGTTCATGGCGTTTCCTGTCTGTTATGAATGAATGGAATCTATTGTTCATTCACCCTGGGGTGGAAAGGGTCTAGTCCTTTGTGAAGCCTTTGCCTCTTGTGGAGATGCTTGCGCATCCGGCATTGCGCAGTTCGCCCCGGGGCGGCCTCGTCGTTAGGAGGCCCTTTTAAGGTCGGGCGCAGCGATCGCGCGGGAACCCGGTCGGCTCCGTTGTTAGAGCGGCATCCCGGAAGTTGGAAGGCGTCTGTTAGAAGAGCCCCTTGACGAAGTATGCGGCAAGGGTCTCGAGCGCCTGCCCGACGCCTGGAAAATCCTTTTCGGTTACGTGTGTGTCCACGTAGATCACGAGTTCGCACGCTCGCAGGACCTTGCGGGACTTTTCTTCGTCAAACCCGGCGTCGCGCATCCAGCTTTCGAATGTTGCGAGAAGGAAATGCAGGAAGAAGTCTTCCTTTCCATCGCCTGCACGGTAGTGCTCGCGCAGGCGTTTGCCGATGGCGGGGCTGTTCCACTCGGACAGTATCCTGTTGGCGGACATGCGCTTGAAGATGTAGTCGAAAATCGTGGGGATCACTTCCGTCGGATCGGCGGACCAGTCGATCTCGTTCACCATCTCGGCGCGAATCCGGTTGTTTTCTTCGGTGTATATTTCTAGGAAGATGGCCTCCTTCGACGGGTAGCAGTTGTAGAAGCTTCCGACGGCGATGTGGGCGTCGCGGCAGATGTCGGAGATGCTCGTCGCCTTGTAGCCCTTCTCGGCAAAGCTGCGCTTCGCCGCTCGCTGCAGGGCTTGTTTCATGTTGTCCACGGAATGCCTTACTCACGGTCCCTCGAGATGGGGTGAATGAATATCTTCAACTGTTCATTCACATCCTAGGCCACACCAAGTCACCCGTCAAGGCGAGCGTGCGGCGCTCGGGAATGCGCGGCTCGCGAGGGGCGGCGGGCAATTGCAAAGCGTTTTTCGGAGGCGCTGCGGGCATGGATGGCTTATCATTCCAGAGGTTGTCTACTACAGGAGGATTGCGGTGGCGCAAGCAATCGGGTTTGACCGAGAACGATACATTTCGATGCAGTCCGAGCATATCGGCGAGCGGCGTCGGAAGATCGGAGGGAAGCTGTACCTCGAAATGGGAGGCAAGCTTTTTGACGACATGCACGCTTCTCGCGTCCTGCCGGGGTTCACCCCTGACAATAAGATCGCGATGCTCGAGAGGCTGCGAGACGAACTTGAAATCGTCGTCGCCGTCAATGCCAATCTACTGGCCAAAGTCAGAGCGGATCTCGGAATCTCCTATCAGGAGGACGTGCTCCGGCTGGTGGACGTCTTCCGTGAAAGGGGCTTCCTCGTCGAGAACGTCGTGCTCACTCAAATGGAGGATGACAACGCGCCGGCAAAGACGTTCAAGAGGCGGATGGAGCGCCTCGGCCTGAAGGTTGCCCAGCATCGGCGCATCGAGGGGTATCCGAGCAACACGAAGCTCATCGTGTCCGACGAAGGCTTTGGGAAGAACGATTACGTCGAAACGAGCAGGGACCTTATCGTCGTCACTGCGCCCGGGCCTGGATCGGGAAAGCTCGCAACGTGCCTGTCACAGCTCTTTCATGAGAATCGCAGAGGGATCAAGGCCGGATATGCGAAGTTCGAGACATTCCCCATTTGGAACCTTCCCCTCGGCCATCCAGTCAATGTGGCCTACGAGGCGGCCACGGCCGACCTTGAAGACGTCAACCTCATCGATCCCTTCCACTTGCAGGCTTACGACGAGCAGGTGGTCAGCTACAACCGCGACGTCGAAGTGTTTCCTCTGCTGGTGACACTGCTTCGGGAAATCGCCGGCGAATCGCCGTACCAGTCGCCCACCGACATGGGCGTCAACATGGCGGGCTACTGCATCAGCGACGACGCCGTTTGCCGCGAAGCAGGGAAGCAGGAAATCATTCGACGCTACTACAAGGCCTTGGTCGATGAGCGGCGAGCGGAAGCCGATCCGGTGGTCTCCGGGCGCATTGCGCTCATCATGGGGCGGCTGGGCCTGGCCAAGGAAGACCGCGTCGTCGTCGAACCCGCTTTGAAGAAAGCGGAGGCCACGGGCGGGCCGGCTTCCGCGATCGAACTGCCCGACGGGCAGATCATCACAGGCAAAACCTCGGGGCTCCTCGGATGCTCGGCGGCCATGCTCTTGAATGCGCTCAAGGTTTTGGCCGGGATCGAGGACGACGTCGACCTTCTGGCTCGCGAGTCCATTGAGCCGATCCAAACCCTCAAAACCGAGCACCTTGGCAGCAGGAACCCAAGGCTCCACACCGACGAAGTGCTCATCGCCCTGTCGGTGTCCGCGACGCGCGACGAAAACGCGCGCAAGGCCCTGGACGAGCTGCGCAACCTCCGAGGCTGCGACGTTCACACGACGACAATCCTTGGTTCCGTGGACGAGGGGATCTTCAGGAACCTGGGGGTGCTCGTGACGTCCGAGCCGGTCTACCAGAGGAAATCTCTTTACCGCAAGCGTTGAGAACGCCGCGAGGGGCGGGTGCGTCGGAGCGGCGGCGGCCCTTTTTCTGCGACGCAATGACGCCCAGGATTTCTTCGATTCGGGGTAAAAACGTCCCTGAGGCCAAATGGCCGCGACGGCGCGCAGACCTTCCAAACTTTCCAGTTTGAAGGTAAGGTTCCACTTACAACAGGCGGCCGAATCGGGTAGTGTGCCCTGTAGGAGACGCGTGTCGCTAAGGAGGGTGTGATGGCGTCGAAGACTCCGGTGATCTCACCCGCGGGAGTCCGCGCTTCGTGCATAGTCGCAGTGCTGAGAATGGCGAGCGCCGTATTCGCCGGCGCCGCGCTGGTCGGCGTCGCCGGCATTGCAGACGGGCGGGAGAGTTTCGCCGGTCCTCTGGCCTGTGCCTGTGCAGCCGGCCTTGCGGCATTCGCCGAGATCCTTTTCGGGGGGCATGCGGCTCGAGCTGAAGAACGGCGTATCCGGCGAAGTCTGCTCTCACGTCTTTTTGCCTCCCGAAGTCGAGAAGATTCGGGGGCGCACGCGGTTCAGCTGCTGACCGACAATGTCGAAAGGGCGACCGAGTACCGCCAGATCTATTTAGGATCGACTCTTGCCGCCTTGCTGATACCCTTCGTCGTTCTCGCTTACATTTCAGTTTCGTTCGATCCTGTTCTCGGATTGACGGTCATGGCTCTATGTCCGCTCATTCCCGTTCTGCTCGCTGTTTTCATGCGTTTCTTCAGGAAGACGTCGGCTAAATCGCGCAAGGAGCGCGCGGTTTTGGCCGGAAAGTATCTCGACGCCATTCGCAACCTCGTGACGATACGTCTGCTTGGCGCCGGGGCTCGAATTGAACGCCAGCTCAAAGACCGGGGAGAGCGCAACCGCGGGGCCATCATGAAACTGCTCGCGGGCAACCAGCTTGTCATCATCGTGGTGGACGGCCTCTTCTCTCTCATTCTCATCTGTGCGACGTGCACGCTGGCCGTTGTCCGCTTCAACGCCGGCGCAGTGACGGCTTCGCAGGTTCTCGCAACGGTGCTTCTGACTGCCCTTCTCATCGAACCGCTTGCGCAGGTCGCTGGATTTTTCTACATCGGAATGGGGGGAATCGCCTCCCAACGCGCGATAAGGGCCTATATCGACAATCACTCGGATCCGAGTGCGGAGGGTGCGGCGGCGAAGAGCGGCGCGGCCGGCGACGCCGGCGCGAGCGGCGACCTCGGCGCGGAAGGCGACGCAGGCAAGGGCGGGGGGCCTGGCGCGGTTGGCGGAGTCGGCTGCCCCGTCGTCGTGCAAAATGTGAGCTTTGACTACGGGCGCGGAGAGGTCCTCCACGGAGTCGATCTCGCTGTCCCATTGGGAAGCAAAATCGCCGTCGTCGGCCGTTCGGGCGGCGGCAAGTCGACGCTCATGGGGCTTATGGGCGGGATGCTCCGGCCTGCCCGCGGGAGCGTGCTGATCGACGGCAAGAACCTCGCTTTTGCGAGCGCCGAGGAGGCAGCCGCTTTGACGGCCCGAGTGGCGCAGACGACGTGGCTTTTCACAGGCACGATTGCCGACAATCTTCGCCTGGCGAAGGAAGACGCGACCCCGGAGGAAATGTGGAACGCCCTCCGGGGTGCACAGATCGCCGATGAGATTGAACGGATGCCCGAGGGAATCGACACTGACGTGGGCGAGCAAGGCGCATTCCTCTCAGGAGGCCAGGCTCAGAGGATTTCCATCGCGCGCGCCCTGCTTTCCGGGCGGCGAATCCTCCTTTTGGACGAACCGACGTCGCAGGTCGACATCGAATCCGAAGCCAGAATCGTCGATGCTCTGCGTTCCTTGGGCCGCGACCTGACCGTGGTTCTCGTGACCCACAGATCTGCGCTGCTTGACGTCGCAGACAAAGTGTATGAAATGAAGGACGGCATGCTGTTCGAATGCGCGGAGAAAACGCTGTGAGCGCCGACGGTCCGGGGCTTGAAGAGGCGGCAAACGGCGAGTCGGCAAGGAAAGGGAGCGTTCTCTCTGCGAAGCGCGCCGAGGTCCGGGAGAGTCGGGACGACGCGGGGCGGGCCGAGCCGACCACGCGCGAGCTCGTCAGATGGCTGACCTCGCAGACGCGGCCCGTCCACGGACCGCTCTTCGTTTCGACGCTTCTTCGCATCGTCAATCTCAGCCTTGACGTGGTGCTCTTCGGGCTCGCCGCTGCCGGCGCCGTCTCTTCCGTCCAAGGAAAAGGCCTCGGAACCTATCTTCCCGCGCTCGTGCTCGTAGCCATGGCCAAGGCCGCCGCATATTATCTGGAACAGCTCACAGGGCATTATGTGGCCTTCAAGGCACTGGAACTGTTGAGAACCATGGTTTTCTCCAACCTGTGGCCCAAGGCACCTGCGATTGTCGGGGCAACGCGCTCCGGCGACGTGCTCGCGAGCCTCACGCGCGACGTCGACCGAATCGAGGTCGTTTACGCCCACACGTTCGCCCCGGTCGTTTCAGCGCTCGTCGTCCCGCCCGTTTTCGTGGTTGGCGCCGGGCTTGCGGCAGGGTGGCAGGCCATCGCGATTCCTGCGGTGTGCGTCGCGCTGGCTTTGACGGTCGTCCCGTTCTCCGGCTTGCGCGCTTCTATGCGGGCGACGCGGCGCACCCTCGAGCTGCGGCGAGAACTGGCCCATCACGTCACGGACAGCGTGTTTGGGGCCGAAGAAGTCGTCGGATACGGGCGTCAGCTCAGGCGATTGGAGGAGACGGACGCCTTGGGGCGCTCGATCGGGCAGTCGGCGGGAATCGCACGCCGTGCAAACGCCTTTCGCAGGGGCGCGAACGTCTTCCTTGCCCTGGCAAGCTCCATCGGCGCGGCGGCGGCCGCGACGTCGCAGGGGTGCCCGCCTGTGACGGTCGCCGCCCTCGCGGTCGAAGACGCGGCAGGCTACCTCGACCACTCGCTGGCGGCCGCTCGACGTCTGTGGGAGATATGCCACGAGCCTCCCCGAGTGGCAGACGGGCAAGAGACCCTTGAGCTTGCAGGCCCCGCCGAAGTGAGCTTCAAAGGCGTCAGCTATACGTATGCCGGATCTCCTGCGCCCGCCCTTTCGGATTTCTGTCTGGACGTCGCCGCAGGAGGGCACGTCGTCCTCGTCGGCCCGTCAGGCTCGGGAAAAACGACGGCTGCTTCCCTCCTTTTGCGCTACGACGACCCCGACGCCGGCGAAGTGTTGCTCGGCGGAACTCCCGTCAGCCGCTACACGCTCGATTCATTGCGGCGCTGCGTCGTCGGCGTGTTCCAGAAGTGCGAGCTTCTCGACGCGAGCATTCTCGAGAATGTGACGTTGGGCATACCCGATGCGAGCGAGGAAGAAGTGTGGAACGCGCTTGAAATCGCGTGTTTGGCCGACGAGGTCCGTCAGATGCCCGACGGGCTGGCCACCGGCGTCGGCGTGGCGGGCCGCGAACTTTCGGGGGGCCAGGCCCAAAGGCTGTGCCTGGCCCGCGCGCTCCTCATGCGCCCCAAGATCTTGGTCCTCGACGAATTCACCGCCAATCTCAACGCGGAGCTTCAAACCAAAGTGCGCGCCAATCTGCGGAAAATTCCGTGTACGATCCTCGAGATCACCCACCGCCTCGACGCCGTCGCCGAAGCGGACTTCATTCTCCTCCTTGATCGCGGACGCACGGTCGCTTCGGGCCCTCTCGATGCGATCGAAAGCGAAGGGTCTTTGAGGGACTTCTTCACGAAAAACCTCTGACGGGTTTCGCTTCTCCCTCCCAAGATAGTAAGGTAAGCAACGCCTAACTTAGTTCGAGGAGGGGTTCCATGCTCAGCGCCTTTGTCATTGCTCTGAGAGAGGGCGTCGAGGCGTCGCTTATCGTCGGCATTCTGGTGGCCTACCTTGTCAAGGCTGGACGCAAGGACGTCTTGAAATACCTGTGGATCGGCGTCGCGGTGGCCGTCGCCGTTCCTGCGGGCGCCGGGGCCTTCATGACGTGGGGCCCGTCCACATTGACCTTTGAGGCTCAGGAGATCATCGGCGGAACGCTCTCGCTCATCGCCGTTGGTTTTGTCACGTGGATGATTTTTTGGATGGGAAAGAATGCGCGCACTCTTTCCAAAGAGCTCCGCAAGGCGGCGGACAGCGCCCTGCAGGGAGGGTCTGCGATGGGGATCGCATGGGTCGCCATCCTCGCAGTCGGCAGAGAGGGCCTCGAGACCGCGCTGTTCATATGGCCGACAGTCAAGTCTGGGATCGAAAACGGAAACGGCGCGGCTCCGATCGCCGGGCTCGTTTTGGGGCTTGTGGCCGCCGTCGTCATCGGGTACCTCGCCTACAAAGGATCCGTCGTCATCAATCTCAGGTCTTTCTTCACGGTGACGGGTTGCCTCCTCATCGTCATGGCCGCGGGAATAGTCGCATACGGGCTCAAAGACCTCCAAGAGTCCGGATTGATTCCGGGACATGGACACACCGTCTACGACTTCACCGAGGCGATCGCGGACCACGCATCGTCGTGGTGGTTTAGTCTCCTCGACGCCTTCTTCCAGCTAAAAGTCCTCATGGGCCCCACGCTCTTGCAGATCCTCGGTTGGGCCGTCTATCTCATCGTGTGCCTGCCGCTGTTCGCACGGCAGGTGCGCGGAAAGTCCTCTGTTTCAAACCAGGTAAGGAACAACAATGCGTAAGTTGCTATCTTCGGCTGCCGCTGCAGCCGTTCTGCTTGCCGGCTGTGTGTCGAACGACAACGCCTCCGGCAAGGGCGGGTCGAGCGGCGCCCAGAGACTCAGCGTGACCATCGCCGACGACAAGTGCGACGTCTCGGCGGAGAAGACGGAATCCGGCAGGGTCGTCTTCACCCTCAAGAACGAGGGCACGGTCAAGAACGAGTTTGAGATTCTGGCCCCGGACAAGCTTCGAATCGTCGGCGAGCGGGAGAACCTTGCCCCCGGAACCACCGTGAAGTACACCGTTGTGCTGGAGCCCGGCAGCTATTACACGGCCTGCAAAAAGAACATGGTAGGCGCGTTGGTCGGGGCGAAGAAGTTCACGGTCAGCGACTCGGGCAAGAAAGTCGAGGCCAGCGGCGACGAGAAGAAGCTCCAAGAGCAGGCCGTTTCGAACTACAACGCCTACAACCGCGACCAGGCCGGCCAGCTCCTCGAGAAGACGAAGGCGTTTGCCGAGGCGTACAAGGCGGGCGACCTCGACAAGGCGCGCTCCCTCTATGCCGCGACCCGTCAGCACTACGAGAGGATCGAGCCGACGGCTGAGAAGTTCGGCGACCTAGATCCGGCCCTCGACGAGCGCGAGGCCGATTGGCAGGAGACGGAAGACAAAGACACCCGCGCGTGGAAGGGGTGGCACTACATCGAGAAAGACCTCTGGCGCCCCGACGGCTTCGAGGGGCTGAACGACGAGCAGAGGGCGAAGGCCTCCGAGCAGCTCGTCGCAGACACCCAGAAGCTTTACGATCTGGTATACGCCAAGGACTTCTCCATCAAGCTCGCCGACATTTCGAACGGCGCCATCAACCTGCTCGAGGAAGTCGCAACCACGAAGATCACGGGCGAGGAGGAAGCCTTCTCCCACACCGATCTGTGGGACTTCCAGGCGAATGTCGAAGGCGCCAAGGTCGCCTACGGCAACGTCGAGGCAATCGCCAAGAAGAAAGATCCGGCGCTGGCCAAGGAGATTTCCAAGCGCTTCGACCAGCTTCAGGCCGAGCCTGACAAGTACAAGCAGGGCGACGGCTACGTCTACTACGACAAGCTCAACGAGGACCAGCGCAAGCAGCTTTCCAACTCCGTCAACGCCCTGCGCAAGCCGCTGGCCAAGCTGACCGAGGCGATCCTCAAAGACGCCGGGGAATCGACGTCTAAGAAATAAGGAAGGCTCGAAGCAATGAGTTCCGAGGATTCGGAGTTTGAGCCTTCCGAGGTTTCCGAGCCTGAGGAAGAGGCGCCCCGAGGAGTGAGCCGCCGCGCGGTGCTCCTCGGGGGCGGCCTCGCCGCACTCGGCCTCGGCGCGGGCGCAGCCGTCGGCTATCCGTTCGGGCGCTCCAGCGGCGTCGAAGAAGGCGAGAAGAAGGCCGACGTCGATGCGGTGCGATACCCGTTCCGCGGCAAGCATCAGAGCGGCATCGTCACTCCGCAGCAGCAGCAGATGCACACGGCGGCCTACGACGTCACGACGAAATCTCGCGAGGACCTCATCGAGCTTCTCAAGGACTGGACGCTTGCGGCCGAGAAGCTCATGGCCGGGGAACTCGTCAACCCGATGAAGTCTTTCAAGGAGGTCCCGCCCGACGACACGGGCGAGACCATGAACTTGGGCCCTTCGGGCTTGACGATCACCTTCGGCTTCGGCTCGACCCTGTTCAGGACCGCCGACGGCGTCGACCGGTTCGGCATCGCAAACAAAAAGCCGGAGCTTCTTCTCGCCGAAATTCCGCGCATGTCCGCGGAGAAACTCGATCAGGCCAGGTGCGGCGGAGACCTCGTCGTCCAAGCGTGCGCCGAAGATCCCATGGTCGCCATGCACGCGATCCACAATCTCTCGCGAATCGCCTTCGGGAGGGCCTCGGTCCGCTGGAGCCAGCTCGGCTACGGGCGGACGTCGTCGACGTCGAAGTCGCAGGCGACTCCCCGCAACCTTTTCGGCTTCAAGGACGGGACGAACAACATCAAGTCCGACGAAACGGACTATCTCTCCGAGAGCCTCTGGATTCAAAAGGGCGACCCGAACGGGGACGTTTGGGAGGGCGGCGCCTACATGGCATGCCGCAAGATCAAAATGATGATGGAGGTGTGGGACGACCTCGTCCTCTCCGAGCAGGAAAACATCATCGGCCGCGACAAGATCGAGGGCGCCCCGCTGTCAGGCGGCAAGGAGTTCACCTCCCCGAACTTCAAGAAGAAGGACGAGAAGGGCGAAACCGTCATCGACAAAGAGTCGCACATGGCGCTCATGCACCCTGACCACAACTCGGGGCACAGAATGCTCCGGCGCGGCTACAACTTCATGGAGGGGTCGGACAGCCTGGGGCGGCTCCAGGGCGGTCTGTTCTTCATCGCCTTCGTGCGCAACCCCGAGAACAACTTCATACGGATCCTCAGGAAGATGTCGAGCGACCTGCTGACGGAGTACCTGCAGACCACGGCCTCAGCGCTGTTCGTGATTCCGCCCGGGATCAAGGAGGGGGACGAGTACGTAGGGCAGGCTTTGTTCTCTTAAGACCAAGAGTATGCTTGTGGCGTTGTTCTTTTGGAAGGAAACCAATGCCGCAGCTGCGATCCGCTACGTCCACCACCGGACGGAACATGGCCGGCGCCCGCGCGCTCTGGCGCGCCACCGGGATGAAAGGCTCCGATTTCGGCAAGCCGATCATCGCCGTCGCCAACTCCTACACGGGTTTCGTCCCCGGCCACGTCCATCTGAAAAACATGGGTTCGCTCGTGTGCGAAGCCATCGCCGAGGCCGGAGGCGTGGGGCGCGAGTTCAACACCATCGCCGTCGACGACGGCATCGCCATGGGCCATTCGGGCATGTTGTACTCGCTTCCCTCCCGCGAGGTCATCGCCGACTCGGTCGAGTACATGGTCAACGCTCACACGGCGGACGCGCTTGTATGCATATCGAATTGCGACAAGATCACGCCGGGGATGCTCATGGCGGCCCTTCGGCTCAACATCCCCGCCATTTTCGTTTCCGGCGGACCCATGGAATCGGGGGCGCCGGTCGACGGCGTCATCGAGCACCGCACCGATTTGATCGACGCCATCGCACTGTCCGCCGACGACGAGCTGAGCGACGATCAGCTCGGACTCGTCGAGGAAAGCGCGTGTCCGACGTGCGGCTCGTGCTCGGGCATGTTCACGGCCAATTCCATGAACTGCCTGACCGAGGCCCTCGGACTCTCGCTCCCTGGAAACGGCTCAACCCTTGCAACGGCGCGCCGCCGCCGCGACCTGTTCGTGGAGGCCGGGCGGCGCATCGTCGATCTGTGCAAGCGATACTACGGGCGGGACGACGACTCGGTGCTTCCCCGCAGCATCGCCACCCGTGACGCGTTCCTCAACGCCATGTCGATGGACATCGCCATGGGAGGGTCCACGAACACGATCCTCCACACCCTCGCCGCCGCGCAGGAGGGCGAGGTCGACTTCAGCCTGCGCGACATCGACGACCTCTCCCGCAAGGTGCCGTGCCTGGCG
>NZ_DBHHEV010000073.1:0-12480 GCF_057238965.1 Peptidiphaga sp. | reverse complement strand
GTCCCTTGAGAAAGAGCATTCGCAGAAGGGACGCTCGCCTCCGGCAGCTCGCGCACGAGACCGCCGAGGCTGCCGGAGGCGAGCAAGGTCCGAATTGCTTTCCTGCAGGCGGCCGTGGACAGGGTCGAGCCGGTGAGTTTGTGGCAGGCGTCGGCGCCTGTATAGGGCAGAGCCGACTGTAGGCTGAAACCGCATGGCAGGCCTGCTTCACGTGATGAGAGGCGGGTCGTGTCCTTTGTATTGATGCCAAAGCGAGGCGGAGGGCGGCCCCGTCTCGGGAGAGCCGCCCTCCGCATAGAGTCCAAGTGTCCTAGAGCTTCTTCAGACCTTCTTCGACCGCCGGCCAGTTGTCGCCGTCGAAATCGATCTTCCAGGGGCCGTAGTCGGCGTCGTAATTGGGTATCCAGACAAAACGCCTGTTGGAGTCAAGCCCCAGGAACATGGCGGTCCAGTGGTCGAAGCCCGCTTCCATCAGCGCTTTAAGCCAGTACAGAGCTGCTGTGATCAGCTCTCCCTGCTCCTTCTCGGAGATCCAGCTGTCATAGTGTTCGTCTCTCCACACGACTTCGGAGTAGGTAAGAAGGTTGTTGGAGCTGCGATCAAAATTGAGGAGCAGTCCGAGTTTGCTCCATCCCTTGGCGGTTTCTTGGGCGGCTCTGCTGAGAATTCCCAACAGTTTGAATGTGTACTCGTCGTTTATCTTTTGTGAAGGCGGCAGTTTGCTGACATTGGATTCGGTCATTGGGGCATCGCCTCGTTTCTGTCAGGCATTGTCTCTTGGGTTGCCGTGTGAAAGGCAAAACGCTTTGCTGCGGCGTCGAATCAGTCGATTCGACGTGTCTAAGCTAGGCGCCAACGTCAGGCAACATTTTACCAAGGGAATTCAATGGAGGATGGTCAATTGGGGAAGAAGGTCGGAGGCACGATCGTCGATGTCGAACCGTTCGTGCCGATCGTACTGCTTGAGACGTTGAATCCCGAAGGCCGCCCGCCGGCGTTGTGTCCAACTTGCTCAACGCTGAACTGACGCGGGCCTGAGGCGTCGAGCGTCGGCCCCTCGAACTGCGTTCGGAAGCTGCCTCGATTGAGGCTTCTGTCCTGAGCGGCGAAGTTCAGGCCGTTTTCTTGGTTTTCCAGATCCTTGACAAGTTTCTGGTCTCTCGGAGAAAGCTCTTCGAATGCGTCGCTCCAAGTCTGCGCCGGATGGTTGGGGTCCGCCAAGTTCTGCCTCATCGTGGCGAGAGGCTCTTGCGCCGCCGCGTGTCTGCCGCCGTAGGCGTCGTCAAAGGGGAACTGTTCGTCGAGCAGTCGCGCCCGCGTGGGCGGCATCACCTGGACGTTCGCCATGTGGCCCGCGTCGTCGGTCGTTCCTTTGAGCCCATGGGCGTCCCTGAATGCGGAGCGATCGTCTGCGTCGAGCCTGCTGAGGCCTCCTCGGTGGTGATGATTGACGTCGCCGGGTGTCGTGTCTCGGCGTGCATTGACAATGTTGTCTTCATCGAAAACGCCTTCAGTCATCGTTACATTGCCCTTGGAGTCGAGATGATAGTCGACGTAACTGCCGTTTCCGTCCGGGCCTCCGTTGTAGGGCCATCGTCTTTCGACGCTTCCCCCGGGGTTTATCGGATCCGGTTTGGGAGGCATCTCGATGCCCTTCGATCCGCCGGGCAAGGCGTGGCTCATCGAAGAGGCGACGTCGTCGCTCTGCTTGATGGCGTCGCTTGCCGCCCCGCCCTTGATGTTCGCCATGGCGTCTTTCAGACGCGTGAACAGGCCCGACAGGTCGTCGGAGAGCTTCGAAAGCCTCTTTCCCGAGGACAGAAGATCGTCGACGTACCTGCGGAGTTTGCCCGCCCATTCCAAGGCCAAAGACGCGATGTCCGTGACAATCTTGGGGGCCAGGGCTCCGCAGGAAATGGCCAATTCGACAGCTTTCGCCGCAATGGCCGCGACAATGTCGGCGATCGCGTCGCCAACCAAGACGTGGACGACGTGGACGATCGGCGAAGCCACACCCAGGGCGGTGGACATTGCGTTCGAGCAGGTTCCGGCGAGTTCGACGTGCTTGGCGATGTCGGTTTGCAGGGCGCTGTAGGCGGCGATTCCCATGCCTTCTTGCCCCTCGAGGTCGCCTGCCACGGCCCCGGCCAGATCGGCGGAGTTGGTTTGCAGCGACTCGCCTATGGACGTCCATGTGGCCGCGAAGCTTTGGACTTCTCCCGGGTTGCCCGCGAGCTCGTTCAGCCAGTCCTTGAGCGGCGACATGTGGTCGAGAAGCCACGAGATTCCCCACGACATGAGGGTTTGGAGGGGATCCGACACGAGTTGCTGCACGTCCATGGCTGTGCCGAAGGCCGCCAGGGATTCGGCGACCCAGGAGTTGCTTTCCATGGCTTCGTTGAGGTCCTGCCCGTCCTCGATGAGGCCGAGGCCGGACAGCGGCGAGACTTCCGCGGGGCCGGACACCGACGCTTGGGCCGCCATCACTGGCCTCCCATGAGCGCCGTGATCTGGTTGATCGTCTGCGAGTTCATGACGTCGGCGTCCTCGTAGGAATCGGCCGCCTGCTTCAAGTCGCCCACCGTTTTTTCAACGGCCCCGGCGGCGGCGTCGATCGCGAGGTCGGCGACCGTCTTGACTGCCGATAGCGGCGGGACCATGAACGAGCACAGGATGCCGAAGGCTCCCCCTCCGAGGTTCGTGGCCGCCGAGGCTGACTTCGCGCTGGCCACGCCGTCGCTGATGTCGGCGACTTTCGCCGCGTGGGCCCGCAGCACGGCGGGCTCTACTTTCACATTCATCTTTGCCTCCATAGGTTTGAAATCGCTTTGTGGAATCGGTCGTCGTCGGTGCTGCCTTCGTCCGCGAGGCGCGTGCGCATCTGCCGCACGCCTTCCTTTGCGACGGCGGAGTCTTCGCCGAGTTCGTCGTAGACCAAATCGGCGTAGCTGTCCGTCATTTTGCGGCGGGCTTCGCGGAATGTAGACATGATGAGGGCGGTCAATTCCTGGGTCTTCAGTTCTACGGCGTCCTCGGCGAGCCCGATGTCCACAAGTCCGCCGGCGTTGTTCACAGTTATGAAAACCCTGCCGTCCTCGCTTTCGGCGCTTCCCTCTAGGCTGTTTACTTTTTGCATGAGATTTTTTGCGCGGAGGAGATTCTCCTGCGCCTCGGTCATTTTGCTGTCGAGCGTGCTCTGCGCGCGATCAATACCCGAAAACTCTTGGAGCATCGTTCCCTTCTTGTGGCTCTTGGTTTTCTTCATTGGTGTTAAGACCATTCTATGGGGTTGTGCGTGTCATTCGGAGCTGTAGATCTCCCCAAAGCCCCCAATGCTGAAAAATAGTTAATGAACGCTTCACTAAGGCATAGATGTAATTGGCTGCTTTCGAACGGAAACATAGATTTTTTGCGGAGAAGCCCTTGGGGTGAGGGGCGAGATTTTATGGGGGTGTGTCGTGCCTCGGCTGGGCCGGCGTCCATTTTCGTCGGCCAAAAGCATACCGTTCGGAATCGAATCTTGCCCGCGTCCGGTTTGCCCTCAAACCGCGAAACTTCTCAACTTTGTCTGTGTTCGGGCCGGGGCTCGAAGCTTTCCTCCATACCGCCTCGCTTGCGTCGGGGCAATTCCGTGATAATCTGTTTGGCATATACCGAACGGTATTTGCTTTGCAAGACATGAAGCGAAAGGAAGGGGAACGCGATGGACAAGGTTCTCGCCGTCCAGGACCTGCACAAGCGCTTTGGCTCCGGCTCGCGCCTGGTTCGGGCGAACGACGGAATCACGATGGACGTGAAAGCCGGCGAGGTGGTCGGAGTCCTCGGCCACAACGGCGCCGGCAAGACGACGCTCGTCAATCAGGTCGTCGGGCTGTATAGACCGCACTCGGGTTCGATCGCCGTCGGCGGCGTCGACGTCGTGGCCGAGCCGGAGCTTGCCAGGCGGCTCGTAAGCGTCCAGGCGCAGGCGAACGTGCCGATCACCGGCATCAGCCCGCGCAAGGCGATTGAGCTGACGGGAAGGATTCGAGGGGGCCGACGCCGGGCGATGCGCGCCCGGGCCGGCGAACTGATCGACGTCCTCGACATGGGGGAGTGGGCGGACAAGCTCGCGGAGAAGGTCTCCGGCGGCGTCGCCCGCCTGGCCGCCTTTGCCATGGCGGTGGCCCAGCCGGGGGCGCTCGTCGTCCTCGACGAGCCGACCAACGACGTCGATCCCGTGCGAAGGCGCCTGCTATGGGACGAGGTTCGCCGGGTTGCCGAGCGCGGGGCGGCTGTTCTGCTCGTCACGCACAACGTCCGAGAGGCCGAGCGGGCCGTCGACAGCCTCGTGCTCCTCGACCACGGAAAGATCCTCGCCTCGGGAACGCCCGCCTCGGTCGTCTCCCAATTCGGCGACGGGGTGTACATAGACATCGACGTCGAGCGCGGGCGCGAACCGGCCGTTCCCTCGGCTTGGCCCGTCGAGAAAGTCGATCCGACGCACATCCGCGTCAAAGTCCATGAGAGCGAGGTGGCCGACGCCGCCGGTTGGGCCGTCAGAGCCCACGAAGCGGGGGAGATTTCCAGGTACGAGATCGGACCGGTCTCGCTGGAAGAGGTATACGTGGCGCTGACGACCGACGGCGCGGCGAACGCGGAGGAGAAGGCGGCATGACCGGAGGAGGCAAAATGATCGAAAAAGGCGGCGTTGCTGCGGGCAACGCGATTTCCGCGGGCGGTCCGAATGCGGGAGGGCCCTCGAAAGCCGCAGCGGGCAAGCCCATTGCGCCCGGCGCATCGGCCAACCGCGCGGTGGGGCCTTTAGGCCAGATCGGCCTGTTTATGCAATGGCAGTTCAGGCGCCATTCAGTCATGACTCCGGTGATCATCGTTTTGCAGCTGTTCATCGCCGTCACCGTGGTGTTCGGATACAGCTACATCATCGGCGACGTCGGGCGTCAGGAAAGCCTGTACCTTCTGACGGCGGGTCCCACGCTGTCCATCCTCACGCTCGGTTTTGCGCTGACCACGCAGGCCGTCGGGACGTACCGAACCGAAGGGAGCTTCGACTGGATGCTCACTCTGCCCCTGGGCCGGCTCGCATTCGTCCTCGGCGACCTTTTGGTGTGGGGCCTTGTCGTGCTGCCCGGGCTCGTGATTGGGGTGGGCGTGGGCGCGCTCCGCTTCGACGTCGACTTGTCGATCACGTGGTGGTCGGTTCCCGGCGCCATGCTGGTCTCACTCATCGCGGCCTCCGTCGGGTACACGGCGGCCGTTCTGCTCCAGGCGCAAATTGCGATGCTCGTCGGCCAGCTGTGCATCTTCGTCTCGATGATCTTCGCCCCCATCACCTTCCCCGTCGAGAGGCTGCCGCAATGGCTCCAAACGGCCCATCAGTGGCTCCCCTTCGAGCCGATGGCGCAGGTCATGCGGGGCGGCATCGCCTCCGAGGACTTCTCGGTTCCCGGGCGCTCGTGGGTCCTCCTCGCCGCGTGGGGCGTGGTCGGCCTGTTCGCGGTGACGGCCGCGCTGCGGCGTCGAAAGTGAGGTTGCGCGCCGCGGCCTCGGAAGCGAGGCCCGCGGCTTAGGCGGAGCGGGGCCGGAGTAAGGCCCGACGTCGCCGCATCGGACGCGGGCCGAGCCGGATCCGGGGCCAGCTGCTCATTCACGCGGGCGGCTGGCCCTTTTTCGGCTACGCGGGCGGCTGGCCCCTTTTCGGCTGTTTTCCTGGCTTTTCAAGGGGCCGTGACTAAAAACACGTAGTTTTCCCGCTCAAATAGTGAAATTTCTTCACTTGGTAACGAAACTCCCGCGCATAATTATGGACGAAGTAAAACCGACCCGGGGCGGGCGCGCGGTTCACGTTGCCGCCCGGCAGATAGGAGCCACAATGAATGCGCAGGTTGAGAAAGTCTACGAGCAGGTTGTCGCGCGCAACCGCGGCGACCTCGAATTCCACCAGGCCGTGCGCGAGGTTCTCGACTCGCTCGTGCCGGTGATCGAGAAGCAGCCGCAGTACGCCGAGAACGGGCTTCTGGAGCGCTTGGTCGAGCCCGAGCGGCAGATCGTCTTCCGCGTGCCGTGGGTCGACGACGCCGGAAACGTCCAGGTCAACCGCGGCTTCCGCATCGAGTTCAACTCGGCGCTCGGCCCCTACAAGGGCGGCCTGCGCTTCCATCCGTCGGTCAACATCGGAATCATCAAGTTCCTCGGCTTCGAGCAGATCTTCAAGAACGCCCTGACCGGCCAGGGCATCGGCGGCGGCAAGGGGGGATCGGACTTCGATCCGCACGGCAAGTCCGACGCCGAGGTCATGCGTTTCTGCCAGTCCTTCATGACCGAGCTTTCCCGGCACATCGGCCCGAACACCGACGTCCCCGCCGGCGACATCGGCGTCGGCGGCCGCGAGATCGGCTACCTTTTCGGCCAGTACAAGCGACTTCGCAACCGCTACGACGCCGGCGTCCTCACCGGCAAGGGCCTCGGATTCGGCGGCTCGCTCGCGCGCACCGAGGCCACCGGCTATGGGACGGTCCTCTTCGCCCAGTCGATGCTCGGCACGAAGGGCGACTCGCTCGAGGGCAAGACGGTCGCCGTCTCCGGCTCGGGCAACGTCGCGATCTACGCCGTCGAGAAGCTCCAGGCCCTCGGCGGCAAGGCCGTGACGATCTCGGATTCCTCGGGTTACGTGGTCGACGAGGCCGGCATCGACCTTGACCTGCTCAAGCAGGTCAAGGAAGTCGAACGCGGACGCGTGGCCGACTACGTCGCCCGCCGTCCGGGCGCCAAGCTCGTGGCCGACGGCAGCGTGTGGGACGTTCCGGTCGACGTCGCCCTTCCCTGCGCCACCCAGAACGAGCTTGACGACAAGGATGCGGCCACGCTGTTGAAGAACGGCTGTGTGGCCGTCTCCGAGGGGGCGAACATGCCCTCCACCCCGAAAGCCGTCGAGGCATTCCAAGCTGCGGGAATCCTATACGGCCCCGCAAAGGCGGCCAACGCCGGCGGCGTGGCGACCTCCGCGCTGGAAATGGAGCAGAACGCCGGACGCACGCGTTGGGATTTCGCCACCGCCGAGAAGAAGCTTGCCGGGATCATGGAGGAGATCCACGGCGCCTGCGTCGAGACGGCCGAGTTCTACGGCAAGCCCGGAGACTACGTGCTGGGCGCGAACGCGGCAGGCTTCACGAGGGTGGCTGACGTCATGATCGCCCACGGCATCGTCTGATTCTTCTGACTCAATTTCTTTGCGGGCAGCCGGGAAGCGGCCGCCCGCAAACCGTTGAAGGCGGACGTCGGTTCAGGCGGCCGCCGTCTGCTTTTCCTTTCCGAGGCCCCTTTTCTTGTCGCCGGCGCCCTTCTCATAGTTCAGGCTCTTCAAAAGGATGACGAGGGCCGCCGTGACCGCCATGCCGGCCAGGATCGCCAGGGCGAATCCGGCGAATCCGTCGATCGCGAAGGCGACGAAGACCCCGCCGTGCGGGGCGCGGGAACCCACGTGCATCAGCATCGTCAACGCGCCGGTGACGGCGCCGCCTGCCATGGTCGCGGGGATGATCCGCAGCGGGGCGGCCGCGGCGAAGGGAATCGCCCCCTCGGAGATGAACGAGGCTCCCAGAAGCCACGCCGCCCTGCCGTTTTCCCGCTCCCCGCTCGTGAAGAGGCGGGGGCGAACCGCGGTGGCCAGTGCGAGGGCCAGCGGGGGAACCATGCCAGCGGCCATGACCGCAGCCATGATCTCGTAGGAAGCGGCGGTCTCCGCCGCCAGGCCGGCGGTGGCGAAGAGGTAGGCGGATTTGTTGATCGGGCCGCCCAAGTCGAAGCACATCATGAGGCCCAGGATGATCCCCAGGAAGACGGAGCCTCCGCCCTCGCTCATCGACTTCAAACCTTGTTCGAGGTTGTTCATGAGCGCTTCCAGAGGCCGGCCCAACAGCATGTACATGACGGAGCCGACCAGCAGCGTCGTCGCCAGAGGGATCACGACCACCGGCATGAGCCCGCGCAGCCAGCGCGGAGTGCTCAACCCGGTGAGCCACGAGGCGACGTATCCGGCGAGTATTCCGCCGATGAGGCCGCCGATGAACCCCGAGTCGACGGCGACGGCCACCGCGCCCATGGCGAATCCGGGGGCGATGCCCGGGCGTCCGGCCAGGCCGAAGGAGATGTAGCCGGCCAGGGCGGGCACGAGGAAGCCCATGGCGGCCGTGCCGATCATGTAAAAGACGGCCCCAAGGTAGGCGCAGAAGGGGGAGCCGAACAGAGCGTGGGGCGCCCACATCGTGTTGGCTTTCCCGCCAACGGTCTGGGCGATGTCGGGAAGGTTCCACAGGGACGAGTGGGAGACGATGTTCTTGGCCACCTCGACCTTGGCGCCGTCGTGCTCGAAGCCGCCGATGTCGTATCCGCCGAAGAGGTACCCCAAGGCGATGAGCAGACCGCCCGCGGCGACGAAGGGGATCATGTAGGACACGCCCGTCATCACAGCTTGCTGGAGCCTGCGCGCCCAGTGGACGTTCTCCTCCTCGGCCGCCCCCTGCGCGGCGCCCGCGCCCGCCTGGACTCGCTTGGCGTGCGGGTCCTCGGCGGCGGCCAGCGCCTGATCGACGAGCGCTCCGGCGTCGTCGACGGCGGCCTTGACGTCCACGTCGACGACGGGCTTTCCGGCGAAGCGCTCGATCCCCTTGATCGGAAGGGAGTGGGCGAAGACCACGGCGTCGGCCCGCTTGACGAGCTCGGGGTCGAGGGCTTCGATCTTCCCCGAACCCTGGCCCTCGACCGCGACGGTGACGCCGCGTTCGCTTCCCGCGCGCTCCAGGGCCTCGGCGGCCATGAACGTGTGCGCGATGCCGGTGGGGCAGGATGTGACGCCGACGATCACCTTCTTTCCGGACCGAGGGGCTTGCCCGCCGGCGGGCTTTCCCTGTTTTCCCGGCTCCGCGGAAGACGAGGCGGTCTCGGCCTTTGACGCGGAGGCCTCGAGTGCCGGGGCCGCTTTGGAGGCCGCGGTTTCTTCCACGGCCTTCGAGGCCGCGTCCTTTGCCTGCCCCGCGGACGAGCCTGCGGGCGGGCTTTCGGCCTGCTCCGCGGACGCGTCGAGCAGCTCGGGCTGAACCTGTCCGGTGACGATGCGGGCGACCTCCTCGGGGGTCTTCGCCGCGCGCAGCGCGCCTGTGAACGCGTCGTCCATGAGCCCGCGCGCCAGCTTGGCCAGAAGCTGGAGGTGGACGTCGTTTGCGCCGTCGGGGGCTGCGATCATGAAGACTATGTCGGCCGGCCGGTCGTCGTCCGCCCCGAAGTCCACCGGCTCGGCCAGTCGGGCGAAGCCAAGGCTCGCGGTGAGCACATGGGCGCTGCGGCAGTGCGGGATCGCTATGCCGCCGGGAATGCCGGTGGGCGCGGTCGCCTCGCGTGCGAGGGCGTCTCCGGCCAGGCCGTTGGCGTCGTCGGCGCGCCCGGAGTCCCCGATTTTGCGCGCGAGGAACTTGATGACGTCCCTTCGGTGCGCCCCTGGCGCCGCGTCCAGCGCGACGAGCGCGGGAGTGATGAGCGGCGTCTGCTCGTTAGGGTGGTGCTCGGTCATTGTGCCTCCTTTTATTGCTTTTCCTTTGGTTGTTTTTTGGTTTTATGTGGAGAAATTTGGTTTTGTATGTTTAATTTTTGTCGCGTATTTAGGTTTGACTATGGATTAAAAATTTTTGGGGATTGAGTGTAGGTCTGCGCGCAGATTCTATGAAGATTTGCGTGAATATTGTTGTATATGTTTATTCGGCTGTGAATTGGGTGTGCTTTGAGCTATATGCCTGTGGTCGGGTCGGCTCCTGTTTCTGCTTTTGGGTTGGGTTATGCATTTGCCTGTGGAGCGCGGCTTGCATTCGGCGACGCCGGACGGGGCACAGCGGGATCTCGACGCGCAATAAACGGGTTCAGTCGAGCCGGACGATCTCAGAGGCTCGCGCTGGCAGATCGCGCGGCGTGGGCAAGGCGGTGCCGGGAAGGCTTGCCGCGGCCGAGCCGTACGCCATGGCGGCGCGCAGGCGCTCGGTCTGCCCGCCGCCGCGGACGTCGGCCAGGATGTACCCCGCGATGGACGAGTCTCCCGCGCCTACGGTGGAAACGACAGGAACCGAGGGGGCGGTGGCGCGCCAGGCGCCTTCGCCGGTGGCCAGAACGGCTCCCGCGGGCCCCAGGGTCGCCAGAACGGCGCCGATCCCGAGTTCCACGAGGACACGCGCGGCCTCGGCCACCGGACCGAAGTCGCCGGCGACGGCGGCGTCCTCCAAGTCCGTCGCGCCTCGGCCGGCCAGCTGAGCGAGCTCTTGCCCGTTGGGCTTGATCAGGTCCGGCGCGCAGTCCGGAAGGCCGGCCGCCAGGGCCGCAAGCGGGGCGTCCGAGGTGTCGACGGCGATGCGCACGCCCAAAGGCCGGAGCAGGCCGACGAGGCGGACATACCAGTCGACTGGGGCTCCAGGCGGAAGCGACCCGGAGAGCACGGCCCAGCTGCGCCCGTCCGAGGCGGAGCGCAGCTCCTCGGACAGCGCGGCCTCGACGGCTGCGACCTCGGCCTCGCTCAGGCCCGCGCCGGACTCGTTGAGCTTCGTCGTCGTTCCGTCAGGCTCGGTGACGGCGGTGTTGATTCGGGCCGCCCCGGCCACGGGAACGGCCCGGCAGGCCAGGCCCGGCAGGCCGAGGGAATCGATCGCCCTGAGAAGCGGGTCGTCCGACGCGGCGGGGACGAGGGCCGTGGCCTCCTGGCCGGAGGAGGCCAGCACGCGGGCGACGTTGACGCCCTTCCCGCCGGGCTCGACCGTGACGGAGCCCAGACGGTTCACGGCCCCGCGCAGCAGCGGGCCCGGCAGCGTGACGGTGCGATCGAGAGACGGGTTTGGAGTGAGGGTGACGATCATTTGGCGGAACCTTTGTCGAACTTCAGAGGGCATAGGCGGCAAACGGGGCGGACGGGCTGCAATGCGCGGACCTCATTGGCGCGGACGGCGGCGAGGGGAACGCTTCGGCGTCGGCCCGCCGGCGTCCCCGGGCGTGCGGCGCCGCGTCCTCGCCGGGCGCGTTCCCTTGTTGTGCCCGCCCAAATCGGCGATGCCGGCCTGATTCTCCGCCTACGTGTCAGTTTACGCCTGTTCGCGCTGTTTTTGTGTGGTGAATACATGACATGTGAGAGAGCGGGGCGGGTGGACCGCGGGATTGCCCCGGCGCGGGTATAGCCTTGGGAGCATGCCGGGAACAATCGAACCGCATGAGGCCATGCCGCTTTTAGCCAGGGCCGCGGCCGGAGACGCCTTGCAGGCGGGCCAGGCCCGCACCGCCGCCCGCTTCGCCCTCCGGGAGCTTGCGCAGCGCTGCCCGGGGCGCAGCGTCGAGGTGCGAGTTCCCTTCGCCGGGGCGGTCCAGATCGGCCGGGGGCCCGCCCACAGACGCGGCACCCCGCCCAACATCGTCGAAATGGAGGTCGGCGTCTTCCTCGACCTCGTCGTCGGCTCGCTGACCTGGAGCGAGGCCGAAAGGTCGGGAAAGGCGACGGCGTCCGGGGCACGGGCCGACCTCGGTCCCTGCTTCCCGCTGTTCGCCGACGCAACGCTAGACCGCTGGGCGGAGTGACAGCCTCCTTTGGCGCCGATAGGCTGAGTCAGTGCCACAACGTCTCATCAAAACGAACGTCGCCGGATCCCGCGCGGTCGCCGGGGCACTTGCCGCACTGAGGGAAAAGCTCGGAATCGCAGCCGGCTTCCCCGCAGAGGCCGCAGCCGACGCCGAACGCGCCGCCGCCCGGTGGAAAGACGACCCCGATTTCCGGGCCCGCTTCGTCGACCGGTGCGACATCCCCTTCGTCACGGTCGATCCGGCCGGCTCGCTCGACCTCGACCAGGCGTTTTTCATCGAGCGCGAAGGCGACGGCTACCTCCTTCGATACGCCGTCTCCGCCGTCGGAACGTTCATCGAACCGGGCGGGCCGCTGGACGGGGAAACCCACCGCCGCGGGCAGACCTTTTACGGACCCGACGGCTCGATTCCCCTCCACCCCGAGGTCCTTTCGCACGGCGCCGCCTCCCTGCTTCCCGGCGAAGAGCGCCCCGCCTACCTCTGGTACCACCACCTCGACGCCGCCGGCGAGCTCACGTGGACGTGGGTCGAGCTGGCCGCCGTCCGCTCCGTGGCCAAGCTCAGCTACGACCAGGTTCAATCCGCCCTTGACGGCGGCCCTCCGCTTCCCCCGGAGGTGAAGGAAGACCAGGTCGCGCTCCTCGCCGAAGTCGGCTTGAAGCGCCAAATCCTCGAGGCCTCCCGCGGTGGAATCTCCCTGGCGCTGCCCGCCCAGGCGGTTGAGCCCCACAACGGCGGGTACCGGCTCTCCTACCGCACGATGACGCGCGTCGAGGAATGGAATGCGCAGCTGTCCCTCGTGACGGGCATCGCCGCAGCCCGGCTCATGGGAGACGCGAACGTGGGCATTCTCAGAACGATGCCGCCTGCCGAGCGGCG
>NZ_DBHHEV010000072.1:0-12605 GCF_057238965.1 Peptidiphaga sp. | reverse complement strand
CCCATGAGCTCGGACTGATAGGAGGCGAGGTAGTCGTTGACCGTCACGACGTGCACGCCCTTGCCCGTGAGCGCGTTGAGGTAAGAGGGGAGCGTCGCCACGAGCGTTTTGCCCTCGCCGGTCTTCATTTCGGCGATGTTGCCCAGGTGGAGCGCCGCGCCGCCCATGATCTGGACGTCGTAGGGCCTTTGCCCGATGGTTCGCCGGGCGGCTTCGCGCACAGTGGCGAAAGCCTCGGGAAGGAGCTCGTCAAGGGTTTCGCCGTCCGCGATACGCTCCTTGAACTGCTCGGTCTGCCCCCGGAGTTCCTCGTCCGTCATGTCCTCGAAAGTGGGCTCGAGCGCATTGACCTGCTTTTTGATCGCCTCGAGCTTCTTCAGGGTGCGACCCTCGCCTGCGCGGAGGATTCTGTTGATGAACTTTCCCACTGGGGCTGTCTCCTAAGTCGTTGCGAGGCGCGGGGCGCCTGTTGCCTCATCCCATTCTAAGCGAGTTGTCTAGGCAGCTGTGAGTGGGAGACAACGCCCTCGGATGAATCCGCTCACGGACGACGGCGGAGGGAGGCTTGCTTGCGCCGAATCGCGACCCATCCCGCGGCGGCTGCGAGCAGGCCCGCAAACGCCAACGCGCGTGCATCCAGACCGGTCGCGGCCAACTTCTGATTGAAGGTCCGCCGACGGTCGGCGACGGGGTCCGGCGATCGGCGCGGGTTCCGCGCTTCTTGCCGCCCGTCCGAATCGCCGGCGCCCCGGGCGCCGTGTGCGCTTGGCGAAGCACCCGAGCCGGACGGCGCCTCGGAGCCGGACGACGCTCCGTTCGAAGCGGAGGGCGCCGCGCCCGAAGCGGACGGGACCGGAGAGCCGGAAGGAGCGGCGTCGGAGGGATCCGCCGAGCCTGGAGGAGCCGGCCGCGAAGGCGCCGCGCTGGCAGACGGGGCGCCGCCAGAAGGCCGAGCGCTCGCCGACGGAGCGGAAGCGGCGGACGAACTCGTGACAACCTCCCAATTTCGCTCGAAGAATACAGCCGGGTCGATGGTCTTTGCGCTTTGCGCGTAGTCGATGAGGAGCTGGCGAATCTCCTGCTGCTCGTCGTAGACGACGCGGGCATTGCCGCCCATGTGAGGGAATCCTCCGCCGCCGTTCTGCCGGTAGTTGTTGACCGCAAGGATCAGCTTGTCGCCGTCGCCCAGCGGCCGGCCGTCCGGATAGCTCAGGCCGACGATGCGGCTGCCGACCGGCTTCGACACGTCGATTCGGTACCGGAGTCCGGTGAGCGCATCGTAGTTGTAGTCCGGGATCCCGCGGGTCGCGCCGTCGTACTTGGCGTTGACTTTGCTCGGATCGAAAGTCGACCCCTCCGGGACCTGCACGAAGTACCGGGCCGAGTGCTCCAAATAATCCTTGAGCTCGCGCCCCGTGACGAGCACTCCGCCCAAAGTGTTGTCGAAGACGTAGAGCCCCGCGATGTCCTTGATCGTCACGTTTCCCTTCGGGAACACTGCGGTTCGCGAAAACGGCGAAGTCTGGGCGACGACGGGCAGGCCCTCGTACTTCGTCCCTTTGAGCCCGCGCCTGACGTTGTCGGCCATGACGCGGCCGACAAAGTCGAGGATGGGCGTGTCCTCGTAGTGCGACGTCGCCGATGTGAGCCTTTCCTTCGACTGGGCGACGACGGTGTTGACGTAGGCGACGGTCGCCTCGTGGTCGGCCTTCAGCTTCTTGTTCGCCGCGAATGTCGGCGAATCGGCGACTTGGTCGGCGTACTTCGCCTGGGCGAGCGCCCCGATCTGCGTATCGGTCCGAGGCCAGGAAACCTTGTAGCCGCGCCCGTTTTCGTTCGCCTTCAGGGGAAGCGTCACCTGCGAAACCGATTGAGCCCAATAGGTCGGTTGGGTGAAAAGCACCGGGTCCCCGTCGGGGGCGCGGAAGACTTTCGAAGGAATGTCCACGTGGGAGTGCCCGCCGACCACCACGTCGACGTCGTTGACTTTCGACGCCACCGATCCTGCCACATTCTCCTGGAGAAGTGCGGGATTCCAGGCCACGCCCTCCGCGTCGAGACCCGAGTGCACGAGCGCCACCACGACGTCGGCGCCCCGCGCCTTCATCTGGGGCACGTACTTTTGCGCCGTTACAACGGGGTCGCGAAACTCGAGTTTGCCGTCGACCACGGCCCTGTCCCACACGCGCACGCCGGGAGTGACGAGCCCGACCACTCCGATTTTGACTCTCTTCCCGCCGATGGTGCGGTCGATGAGGGTGTAGGGCGTGAAAGCCGGCGTCTCCGTACCGGCTTTGACGACGTTGGCCCCCAAAAGGGGCGCCTTCAGCTGGGCGCCGTAGTTTCTGAGGACGTCGAGCCCGTAGTTGAATTCGTGGTTTCCCAACGCCTGAGCGTCGTATCCGACGTCGTTGAAGGCTTCCGCCATGGGGTGCGTTCGCCCCTGCAACAGCTGCGGACGCTTCGCGGCCACGTAAGTCAGCGGCGTCCCCTGAATTGCGTCGCCGTTGTCGACGACCAGCACGGACCCTTTCGGCTTTGACTTCCGGGCGTTCTCGATAATCGTGGCCGCCCGCGCCATGCCGAGCTTGCGAACCCTCCCCTGCGGATAGGGCTGATCGCGGAAATAGTCCCAGTTGTATGCGTGTCCGTGGACGTCGGTGGTGGCCATGACGGTCAGATCGAAGGAGTCGCCCGACGGCGTCGGCGAGCCTCCCGCGTCAGAGGGACTCGGGCCGCCAGCGCCGGGCTCGACAGCCGCCCCGTCAGACCCGGCGGGCGACGGGGAATCGTCCCCTCCGCCGCCCCGGCCGGTTCCGTCCGCGACGATTTCGCCGCGAAGGCCCGCCGGATTTTGGACCGTCTGCGCGGCGTTCGCCGGGGCGGTCTGGGCCAGCAGCATGCATGCCGCAGCTGCGGCGGCGCTCGTCGTCAATCGTTTTTTCGCGCTCATATTCCCCTCCCGCGGAGTCGTGGATCGGAGGTCGTCGTGAGCTTTGAGTCTAATTCGAAAACTCCGCGGTCAAGCCGAAGGGCGGGCGTGTTGCGAAATGCATCGCGTCATATGCCGGCTTGACGTTTCCGGTGTCGGTCAGACGTCGCCGCCCACTGGCCCGCTCGCCGCCACACAGCACAGACGCCTCGCCCACCGGACGGCACCGCAGCCTGACGCTTAGACGTTGCCGTTGCTGTGGGGCCGCAAATTCTCCTCCTTCTGCTTCTTATGGTCCCAGGGGTCCACCCCGCTCCCCTGCGCGATGTTGCTCGCAACCGCGCCCAAAGCCTTTTGCGAACTCGCGTCGCTCTCCTGAAAATCTCGCATAGCAGCCCGGAGGTTGACGTTCCCTTCATCGACTTTCCACCGAAGATCTTGAAGCAGCTCATAGAGCACTTGGCGAAGCTCGGCAAACGCTCCGCCAGGCCCCGTCGGGCCCATTCCAATATTATGTTTGCGCCTAACGAGATCTACCATTGAAATGCCGGTCAACGCTTTGGCCGCTTTTTCGAGCTCCGCGGCTATTTGGGACATGTAACCACCCGTCGCTCCGTCGCCCACAGTCATCTGATTGACCGCATTCTCATCCATTCGGGTCGCCCCGGCGGCGTCTTGGATGGGCGCCGGGGTCAAATGGAAGAAAGTGTCTGTGTATCCGTGATTTGCCTTGTCCCCCAATACCAAGTTCATATTGCTACGCAAGTTCTCGTCGACAGCCTTCTCAGCGTTCCTAAAGTCTTCGCCAATTTCCTCAAAGGCTCTCTTGAGCTCTTTCATCATTCCTTCGAAATTGTCCGCTTCAAAAGTTGCTTTTTTTGCAGTTTTGCTGTCCTTTAACGATCTAACGTCCTTAAGGACCGCCAAGGGAACAGAAGCGCCTCCAGCCAGGCGCGCCGTCGCAGCCGCCCCTCCTCCGGGAATTGTTGCCGCCATGCAACCCCATATTAGAATATTCAAGAGCATGTCAAAACTAACACCGTCTTCCTCTTCGGCAATCTCCTCAAAAGCGCCTGTCGCCTTTTCGACCACCTCCACAACTTTCTTGCGCAGCTGCTTGAAGAATAGTTGCTCCGCCAGAAGCGTTTCGCCGTGAACGCGCGCCAACAAAGCAAGATTCCCAATCACAGAGGGCATCGACGTCACAAAAGTCGCACGGAACGTGTTGAACGCACTGCCTTCGAGCGCAGGAGCGTAGTCATTCATGCCTTTCAGCAGAGTTCTCATGCGACCGGGGGCGATTTTCTCAAGACTCTGGAGTTTGACCGTTGACACGTCTGTCGTCTTCGCCGCAGGATCGAGGCCCTCAAAGGACGTCTCCGACAGGACGGCTACGACCTTTTCCCTGTATTCATTTATTTTTCCGTTAAAACCATCCGAATAGGGATTGGGCAAATCCATCCATGGTTTTACAATCCTGTCCACCCGTTTACGAATCTGATCGAAAAGCTCCTTATAGCCACTACGTTCAGTCCTCTCCGGGGACGCAAATTCGCCGCCTCCTGTCCCATCCGCGTTAGGACGCGACATGGAGACACTCATGTCTAAACTTCCTAACTTGCCAGAAAGGACATAACTATTAGATCTTTTGTTCAAGGAAAAGTTAGAAGAACTACCAATATAAGCGTCTATCGCCGCCAGCTTGAGTTTACCCACAAGCTTTGGAAGATCGCGATATTCTGCGGACATGCCGACATCCCTCCAAGGTTAAACGTCTATTAATTTGACTGAGACATCGAACCGATCCGATGCCTGAGAAGCCAGCGCCAGGTCACGCTCAATAGGACATCTTCTCGCGGCCAGACTACTGGACAGGCACATACGCTTCAAGGGCGTCTCGCGTTTTGCAAACGCCGTCACGCAGCGCGAAAGTCGTTCCTACGTTCCTATGCGCTTCATCTTTCCCTACGTGCTTTTCCGCTTTGTTTAGAGTCAAGAAGTTCACCCTCTTCTCTTTAACAGTCCCAGTGTCGTTTTCCAAGCTCGTCATTCCCCATTGCGCGTCCTCCGCCTGATAAAATCGGTTCCGGTTTCCGTAAACGCGACGTCGAAGGCGAATGCCGCGAAGCCGCCTCGCGGGGCCGTTCAGATTCGAGATTACGACAGACAAGGAAAGTTTGATTAGTGGCCGATCCGAAGTACGATGTCATCTTCCAGATCCTGCGGCACAGGATTGAACAGGGAGAGTACAAGTTTCTGAGCCTGTTGCCTTCGGAGAACGCTTTGGCGCTCGAATTCTCATGCACGCGCAACACCGTCCGCAAGGCACTCGCCCTTCTGGCCGGCCAAGGCCACATCCTGACCATGCAGGGACGCGGCGTCCAGGTGATCTATCGGCGTCGGCCCATCCCGTCGCGTCCGCCGTCGACCTTCCTCCTGGGAGGAATCGAATCCCTCAAGGAGGCGGCCGACCGCAACGGTTTCTCTTTGAGCACCCGCATGCTCTCCCTGGAGGAAGGCTACGTGGACCGAGAGCTGGCGAAACGAAGCGGCATGGCGGTGGGCGAGGTTATTCTTCGTCTGCGCCGCTTGAGGCTGCTCAATGACGTGCCGCTCATTCTCGATGAGAACGTCTTCCTCAAATCGATCGTCCCCAGCCTCAACAGAACCATCGTCGAGAGCTCCATATACGCGCACCTCGAACACGAGCTCGGAGTGACGGTCGGCAGCGCCACGCGAACCGTCACCGTGGAGCCCGCGACCGAGGACGACGTCGAACTCCTCCACCTGGGAGGCTTGGGCTGCATCGTCGCTGTGACGTCATCGACCTTCGACACCAACGGTTTGCTGTTCGAGTACACTGTTTCGCGACATTCGCCCATAGGCTTCGAGTTCAACACGACGGCCCGGCGGCTGCCGGCGTCCATCTGATCGGCGACGCGGCCCTGCAACGGCGGTCCCACTGAGAGCGGAGCGACGTATCGGACTCGCTTAAAGCCGAAATCAGCGCACGGCGGCACTAGAACGTGCAGCTGGGCCGTGCGGCATCCCAACCGCGCGGCCCAGCCTTGATTTGTTCAGTCGGTCGAAGCGGAGCGCTTGGTGGCGCTGGCCGACGTCAGTTCGCGACCGGCTCGCGCCTGCCGAGCCGAACCTTCTCCACCTTCCGCTCGGTTTCCAGATCGGAGTCCTTGAATCCGAAGAGGTAGGTGCATGCGAAGGCGACTATCACCGTGACGAAAGACGCGATCCAGAATCCGGTGAAGCTGGAATCGATTTCTCCCGTTTGCTTGTTGATGAAGGACGTGAAACCGACGAACGCTCCGGTGAATCCCCACATGTTGACATTGAGGAGGCCGGTCACCAATCCGCCGACGGCTCCGCCGATCGAGGCGGTAATGAAGGCCCGTCCATACTTGAGGTTGAGGCCGTACATCGCGGGTTCGGTGACGCCGCACATTGCGGATATCGTCGCAGGCCCGGCTATCTGCTTGATGCGCGGATTCTTGGACTTCACCCAGATGGCGAGGGCTCCTGCCCCCTGGGCGATCATCGTGACGGAGACGATGGCGTTGATCTTCGATGGGCCGTTTCCATGGTAAGCGGCGAGCTGCGACGCAATGATCGGGATGACGGCCCAGTGCAGACCGAATATGACGAGCGTCTGGTACAGGCCGCCTATCACAAGACCGGCAAGAATGTAGTTAAAGTCGATGACCGAGTCAATTCCGTTGGCGATGAAGCCGGAGAAGAACATGACTAGAGGTCCGAAAACCACCAACACCAGGGTCGAGACGACGAAGATCTCGACCAATGGGGCGAACATCGAATGGATGACGGCGGGAATCCAGCGCTTCAACCAGGGTTCGATCTTTGAAGCCAGCCACGCCGCGATGATGATGGGGAAAATCGTAGAGGTGTAGGCCATGCCTTTCTCTCCAGTGGGCAACGCCACCGGAATGCCAAAGAAGTCCGCGTTGAAAACGGTATCGCCCAGCGTGGCGACGACATGATATCCTCCGCCCTTGGGATTTGACATCGCCACCAAGCTCGGGAAGCAGAGCACTCCTCCGATAATGGCCACAATGATCGGGTTGGCCCCCAGTCTTCTCGCCGCTGTGAAACCGACGATAATTGGCAGGAAGTAGAACATCGACGAAGCCATCGCATCGATGAACTTATATGTGTCGCTATTTGCTTCAACAACTTTATAGTAGGTGAGCAACGCCAAGATTCCCTTGAGGATGCCCGAGGCGGCGAGCACGCCGATGATCGGGATCATCGATCCCGTGATGACGCCGATCAGCGAGCTGAAGCCGTACTTGACCCAGCCGAACGGCGTCGTCGGGCGCTCCCTCTCCTCTTCGCCTCCGAGCACGTCATCTTCAGAGTTGCGAGGGAGGAGCTTGACAATCGATTCATAGACCTGGCCGACCTTCGGGCCGATGACCACCTGGTACTGTCCGGCGGCCCTCGCGACGTCGATCACCTCGTCGATGTCGATGACCGCCGAGTCCTCCGCCAACGCCTCGTCTTTGAGATAGAAGCGCAGACGGGTGATGCAGTGAATCACCTTGCGGACGTTGCCCGCCCCGCCGACTCCTTCAACAATGTTGCGGGCAGCCGCGTCGAGCTGGGCATGCTCTTCGGCCGACGCCGCCTTCTTCTTTCCTTTGCGTTTGTTTGGGCCACTCAGGCCGTTGTTTTTCATGGGATTGGTCCCTTCGGTTTTGGGAGCCATAGCGCCGGGCGAGGCTGAGCCGTTCGCCGTGTGAGCGGCGACGTCGGTCCCGTCGGAGGAGTCATCCGCTCCCACCCGAGCGGTTTTTGCCCTCGCCTGGGCTTTTGCGGCAGCTCCTTTGAGCGTGACACGCGCTGCCTCACCGCCTGCGTCTGCCAGGCCCGTCTTGACATCCAAAGAGGCGAGGCACTCGTCCCCATTGGTGAAAACCAGGACGGACTCCGTCTTCTTTCCCGCCGCAGCTATGCCTGCGAGGTCCATCGTCCCGATGGCCTCGCCCGCGCGCACTCTGTCGCCGGCGCTCACATTGAGATGGAAAGGACCGCCTTTGAGCTCCACCGTGTTGATCCCCAGGTGCAGGAGAATCTCGAGCCCCGAGTCCATCTTGAAGGCAACGGCATGCTGGGTTTCGGCGACCATGACGACTTCGGCGTCCGCCGGCGCAAGCACTTCGCCGATCAAAGGTTTGATTCCAAAACCCTCGCCCATCACCTTCGAGGAGAAGACGGGATCGGGAACATCGGGCAATTCGATCACTTCGCCAGTGAGAGGTGAAACGATCGGAATGCCTGAAGCGGGGATGTCAGACATGAGGCTCCTTTCAAAGCCAAGTGCAGTGAGGATATGCGTTTTGCGTGTTGTTGACTGCGCCGCCTTCAAGGCGACGCGGGGGCGCGGTCCCTGACGGTTCCGCGCACTCATCGGGTGCGCCGACCGTTGCTCGCCTGTGCCGCCTTGCTTGCCTCGCATGGACGCCTTGACGTCCGCCTCGGCTCGCTCGGCCCGCACACGGGCTCGCTCATCGGCCGTTTGTGTTCGCTCGCCGAGCGGTTTACTCGCCGAACGGGTCTGTGTGTATGAGAATCGCCAACGCCTCGTACGGGCGCAGGGTCAACGTCGGTTCGACGTCGTCCGCCGAACCGGGTTCAGGCGCCGAACCGAAACCGGACGCCGAGTCGAGATCGAGCCGCGAGTCCGGCGTCGAATGCGAACCGGGCCGCGATTCAACGCCGTTCTGCGAATAGTTCGAGATCAGAACCTCGCCGCCGAGGAATTCTTCGGGGATGGCGATCTCCGTCGCCCACGGGCGAAAATTCGTGAGAACCAGCAGCCTCTGCCCTTCGTGCTCGCGAATGTACGCGTATACGTCGGCGTGATCCATGGCGTACGGTTCGTACGTGCCGCGGGAGACGACCGCGCATTCCTTGCGGAGGGCGATGAGGCGCCGATAGTACGGGAGAATTCGGCCCGCAGACTCTTCCTCCTCGACGTTGATTCGATCCTGACCGGTGGGACGCAGCCAGGGCGCCCCGGCAGTGAACCCGGCGCCTTCGCTCGAATCCCACTGCATGGGGGTTCGAGCATTGTCACGCGCTTTCCCGCGGACAATCGCGAATGCCTCCTGTTCGCTGCAGCCGGACTCTACGAGCTCGGCGTACGCGTTGTGCGCCTCGACATCGACGTAATCCGATATTTGGGTGTAGCCGGGATCGGTCATGCCGATTTCCTCGCCCATGTAGACGAACGGCGTTCCCCGCAGGAGGTGGATGACGGTCGCGAGCATGGTCGCGGACTCGACGCGGTAGCGTCCCGGATCACCGAATCGGTTGATGGCGCGCGGCTGGTCGTGGTTGTTCCAGAACAGCGCGTTCCAACCTTCCCCTTCCTGCATGCCCACGGCCCATTCGTTGAGGACGCGCTTGAGCGCACCCATGTCGAAAGGCATGGACGTCCACTTCTCGCCGTCCTTGTAATCGACTTTGAGATGGTGGAAGCTGAAAACCATGTTGAGTTCGCGGTTGCGCGGATTCGAGTAGCCGACGCACGCCTCAACGCTCGTGGAGGACATCTCGCCCACCGTTATCGAGTCGGCGTCGCGCCCGAAGCTGGATTCGTTGAGCTCGCGAAGGTAGGCGTGAACGTCAGGGCCGTCCGTGTACATCTTCCGATCGTCGCTTCCCGCGGGCGCGTCGAGAAGCTCTGCGTCTTTCCCGATGACGTTGATGACGTCGAAGCGGAAACCGTGCACGCCGCGACTGCGCCAAAAGTTGACGACGTCGATGAGCTCGGCCCGCACCTCCGGATTGTGCCAGTCCAGATCGGCCTGGGTGAGATCGTAAAGGTGAAGGTAGTAATCACCGGTGTCGCCAAAGGGCGCCCACGCCGGTCCGCCGAACTTGGAGACCCAATTGGTTGGAAGGGAGCCGTCGGCCTTCGGCGGGCGAATGTAGTAGTAATCTTGGTACTTTTTTTCACCGGCCAGAGCGCGTTGAAACCACTCGTGGTCCGTGGACGTGTGATTGAGAACCATGTCAAGCATCACGCCTATGCCGTGGCGTCCCAAGGCGCCGACAAGCTCGTCGAAGTCCTCCATCGTTCCCATCGCCGGGTCGATGTCGCAGTAGTCGGAGATGTCGTAGCCGTTGTCGCGCTGAGGCGACGGGAAGAACGGACTGAACCAGACGTAGTCGACCCCCAGTGAAGCGATGTAGGGGACCTTCTCGATGATTCCGCGAAGGTCACCGACCCCCGTCCCCGTCGAATCCTTGAAAGATTTGGGGTAAATCTGATAAACGACGCTTTCTTCGAAGCTCATTCCATGCCTTTCCGTTCTTGAGAGTCGGCGCCGCAAAGACCGTAGTCGCCTCGACGACGGCGAACACCCAAAGGACCTGACCCGCTCATACGCCCCGAGCAAACGAAGCGACTCGACCTGCCTGAGCGCCGCGGCCTGCCGAAGCTCCGCAACTCGCTCAGGCTGCGTATGCCTTTGAGACGGTGTGCGCCGCGCAAAAGGCCCCGTTCATTCATGGGAATCAGTCGCAACCCGTTGGCAGGAATCAGTCGCAGCCACCCGCCGCGTCGACTAGACTCTTTGTGCCGACTCAGCGATGGATTCCATTTGCTCTCCATCGAGTTGCTCCTTATGAATACCCACGCTGCGGACGGATGAGCCCCTACACGCAGGAAACTTGTGTACGCGGTCCCAGATCGGCTTGTGCACGCGGTTCCTGGACGAAGTGCCGAGTCAAACCTTGTCGGCCCGGTGCTCGCAACCCAGTCCCCAACTTTCCAGGTCGTTCTTGTGCGCACAAGTTCAGCCTAAAGCAGAAGTTCCGCGTAGGCAATAGGAAAAAGCAGGCTTTTCCGAAGCTGAACGACATAGCATATTTGGTTTGCAGCATTCCGGCAGCCTCCTTCAAACATCGCATTTGCAGGGTTTGTCATGCGCGCCCTCAAAGCGACCCCATGGATCGGAGCGAACCATATCCGGACGAAATCTTGAATTCTTTGACCTAACGCTGAACGACGGCAACACCTTCGCATATGACCCCGCTGACCCCTGTGCAAAGTCAGATCAACGAAAAATCGATCCTAGTCACAGTTGCGCAACCGTTGGCATCACGAGTCGGGCTGGCGAAGCACGGCTCCATAGACCCGCCGTTGAGACGATCAAAGAGCCTCTGTTGAAACGACCGGCGACGTGGCTTCAGCAATCGGGAACGTGGCTTCAGCAATTGGGAACGCCTTCGAGCACCTCTCCGATAGAAGCCTCCGGTTCCTCGATCAGTTTGCACGGCCTGTCTTGTGGGATGCTTTCTGGCGGGTTGGTTGTGAGGTCGTGGTCGGCGTCCGGGGGCAGGAGGACGTTATGGGACGGCCGCGGGCGTTCGGCCTGCGTGATCTTTGGATCGTGTTGGATGCGGGCGGACGTCGGTTTGCCGGCCAAGGTTCGGCCCGCGGATCGCGTGGCCCGGATCATGTTGAGCGCGCCGTCCGGCCAGGCCGCCGTCGCGGAAGCCGCCCGCAGGGAGAAGGTGTGCGAGCAGCCGATCGGCCGATGCAAGGCCGGGGTGACTGAGGCGGGCAAGACCGCCCCGGGCGACCGGGAAAATCCCGGCCCGTGGCCCTGTGGCACCGAGTGCGAGGCCGAAATTGAAGACCTTGCCCTCGCACCGAGCAAGACAGCGGCCGAGTTGCAGTGCTGGAAAAGCGGAGGCTCTGCCAGGCCCTTTCAAAGACCCCGCGGCAATCCGGACCGTCGAGGGAATGCCGGCCTCGAAGGTTCTGCAAACTGCTTGACGTTCCCGAAACGGACCTGACGCCGCCGGCAAGCCCGAGCCCGCGACAGACGGCTCGTGAAAAGCTCGGGCACCCCGTGAAACCAGCGCGGACGACGCCGAGACACGGCTGCGACGACAAGCACCCGCCTAAGAGCCATGGCAAGGCCCGGGCCGCGGTACGCCGAACCGGAGAATCTGACCGTCGACGGCGCTGCAGACCATGGCTGCAACGGACTGCCGCTGCGTGCTGACTGCCAAAGACAACGGCGGGAGCCAGCCAACAGGACACGCCGGGATTCGCTGCCCCGCCCACCGGGCCAAACAAGGTCGGGAAGCTCGCCTCGGCGAACACAAGACACCGACGACAAGACTCGGCGACTCACCGGCGTTGCCGACCGCCCCTCAAAGCACGAGTGCCGGGCATCGACCGACGGAAAAGGGCCGGAACGACGCAATCGCAGGGGTCAAGCTCGCTTCGGCCCGGGGCGTGGTCGACGATCTGCGGCCGGTGGACCGCCTCACCGATCCCAACACCGGCGAAGCCATCCCGACCTCTCTGATCGCCGACGACAAAGGGCCGTTCGGCTTCGAACACGGCACCGCCCCCGCCCCAGCCGCGTCATACCCGCGTCAAAACTCGGACCACGGACCCAGAACCGCGCCCCGAGAGCGGCCCTTCCAGAGACTGAGACACAAGCGGTTCTGCCGCAAACAAGGCCGATAAGGCCCTCGACGCGGTCAACAGACCGACGCAAGCCCAACCACGTTCAACACCATCCGCCCACACGAAAGCCCTAGCCCAAAACCGATGCTCAAAGATCCGGCGCGGTTTGGCGAACTTTGTCGTGTGTGTGGTTTTTGGGGTGCG
>NZ_DBHHEV010000071.1:11728-12650 GCF_057238965.1 Peptidiphaga sp. | reverse complement strand
CAGGCCGTCAAGGCGGCGAGGACCAGGGAGGCGGCCGCAGCTGCGCGAGCGGCGCGGGCCCGGCTCACCGGTCCATCTCTTCCATGAGGCGGTCCACCCGTTCGTCGACCGAGGCGAAGGGGTCCTTGAGAACGACGGAACGCGTGCCCTCGGCCTCGAGCAGCCTGAGGTTCGTCCAATCGACCGCGTAGTCGAGGCGGCGTCGGCGGGCCTTCTCGACGAAGTCGCCCCGCAGCTTGGCGCGGGTGTCGGACGGCGGCGTCGTCATAGCCGCCTGGACGGCCTCGGACGAGGCAAAAGTTCGCAGCATGCCGGTCTCCTCCATGGACGGGCGCAGACCCGCCGCGGTGATGTCGTGATAGGCGAGGTCGAGCCTGGCCAGCCTGGGATCGTCAAGCGTCGCGCCCGTACGCTCCATATACCTGGAGAATAGCGAAAGTTTGGCCGCCCAGTCGATTTCCGTCGCGACGGCCGAGGGGTCCCCGGATTTGACCGATTCGACGGCGCGCCCCCACAAGTCCAGCAAATACGACGTCGATGCGTCCAGCTCCGCCGTGTACCCATCCGCCGTCGGCCAGTTCGAGCCGCGCGCGCCCGGCCAGGTCCGCGCTCGTGTCGCGTATCGCCATGACAGGGTCGGCAAGCTCCATGCGCGGCAGGATCCCTCCGTCTTCCAGCATGGCGAGGACGGCCTGGGTCGCGGCGACCTTGAGCGCCGTCGTCGTCTCGCACATGTTGGAGTCGCCGACGATGACGTGCATTCGGCGGTAAAGCTCGGGGTCTCCGTGCGGTTCGTCGCGCGTGTTGATCATCGGGCGGGACCTCGTGGAGGCCGACGAGATGGCGTCCCACATCTGGTCCGCGCGCTGGGAGAAACAGTAGGCGGCCGCGCCGTCCTTGGCGCGGCGGATGCATCCGGCCC
>NZ_DBHHEV010000071.1:7466-11718 GCF_057238965.1 Peptidiphaga sp. | reverse complement strand
GGGTGCGGTAGTCGGTGCGGCGGCGCACGAGATAGTTCTCATGGCACCCAAACGAGTTGCCCGCGGCGTCAAGGTTGTTCTTGAACAGGTGGATGCGTCCGCCCACGCCCTTGGAGGCCAGGCGCGAGTCGGCCTGCGCGGCCATCGATGCGCACAGGCGCTCGCCCGCGCGGTCGTTGGCCACGAGGTCGGCGACCGAGCGGCATTCGGCAGTCGCGTACTCGGGATGGGCGCCGACGTCGAGGTAGAGCCGGGCACCGTTGGGTAGGAACGAGTTCGTCGAGCCGCCCGCCGCGAGAATCGGGCGGAAGAGCTCGGCCGCCGCCGCTTCGACGTCGAGGGGCGGCTCGCCTCCCGAGTCGGAGGCGCACATGAGGCCGAATTCGGTCTCCAAGCCCATGATCCGCTGGGGAATCACTGCCCGCCCTTTTGAACGAAGCCCTGGACGAAGGACTCGGCGTTGGTTTCCAAAACGGAGTCGATCTCGTCGAGGATCGAGTCGACGGCCGAGGTTTGCCTGTGCGCCTGCGGGATGTCGGAAACGGTCTGCTCTTCGACCCGCTTGCGCGGCTGAGCAAATTCTTGCGTCATCGGATGTCTTTCTCCTTCTGCATTGATGTGTGTGGAAAGCGCGTCGCGGTGTGGCGGAAAGCCCGTCGCCGTGGGGCGCACGCCGCGGTGCGGGGGCTGCGCGGCGTTCCCGTGCGTCGGGCCGGGCGAAGGGCGCCTCGTCCGCCAACGGGGATTGCCAGGCTCTCAGCCCGCGCCGAGGCGCCTGAGGAAATCCGCCGGGTCGCTCGCCGCAGCGAGCATCTGCCCGACGTGCGCCTCGGTCCCCCTGTCCGGATGAAGGGTCGGCAAACGCACGAGTTCGCGGGAGTCGTCGAGGACGACGCCGTCCCATCCCGCCGCCGGAACGGCGGAAGGAAACTTGGCCACAAGCCCTCCCCTGAGGAATGCGCGGGTGTCCTTCGGCGCCTGCGCCGCGGCCCGCTCGACGTCGTCGCGGCCGAAGAGACGGGCGACTTGGCCGGCGGCGTCGAGCCTTTCGACGATCGACTTGCCGGGCCGCAGATCGTGCCATTGCAGATCGACGGCGCGGAGTTTGGCGTCGTCCCAGGCCAGGCCGCCGCGTTCGCGCATCCCTTCGAGGAGTCGGCGTTTGGCCGCCCACTCGACCATCGGGGCCGCGGCGTCCCAGTCGCGCCGATCGAGCAGGTCGAGGACCAGCTGCCAGTATTCGAGGACCTCGGCGGTGTCGGGATCGGCTCCGCCCCTGCGCTCGACTGCCTCGCGGACGGCGTCGAGGTAGATGCGTTGGATGTCCAAGGCCGTCTTCGTCGAGCCGTCGTGCATGTCGAGCCCCGCGAAAGGGTCGTGCGAGACCTGCCAAGCCGCGGCAACCGGCGAGTGAAGGAGAACCGAGTCGAGGGCAAGCGGAACCTCGTCAATCTCGATCAGCCATAAAACGGCGCAGGTCGAGCCGACCTTCAGCAGGTTCGACACGTCGAAGAGGTTGGCGTCGCCGCCGATGACGTGCAGCCGGCGGTAAAGCGAATAGTCTGCATGGGGCTCGTCGCGCGTGTTTATGATCGGCCGATTGAAGGTCGTCTCCAGGCCGACGTCGTTCTCGACGTAGTCGGCGCGCTGGGAGATCTGGAATCCCGGGAACTCGCTGGCCTGGCCGAGCCCCACCCGCCCGGCGCCGCACAGGAGCGGGCGCGTGACGAAGAATGGGGTCATGTACCTGACAACGTCGGCGAAGCTGGCCTCCCGGCTCATGAGGTAGTTCTCGTGCGAGCCGTAGGCCGCGCCCTTGCCGTCGACGTTGTTCTTGTA
This sequence comes from Peptidiphaga sp., assembly GCF_057238965.1. NCBI lineage: Bacteria > Bacillati > Actinomycetota > Actinomycetes > Actinomycetales > Actinomycetaceae > Peptidiphaga > Peptidiphaga sp. Next base: position 9,879 of record NZ_DBHHEV010000071.1, on the reverse strand, counting down.
GACCGCGACCTCGCGCCCCTCGGCGCGAAGCTGCTCCATGGCCTCGATTGCCACGGCCTCCCCCGCACGGTCCCAAAGGACGGCCGCGCGCGGCGAAGCCGTCTCGGGCGAGGAGTACTCGGGATGCGCGTGATCGACGTAGAGGCGAGCTCCGTTCGTCAGCACGAGGTTCGCCGCCCGCGGGCGGCGCAGCGACGAAACGTCCCTGATCTGCTCGACCTCGCCGAAGGCGGGCGCCGAGGCCTCCGGAGAGTCCGTGAGCAGAGAGGGGTGGACGTCCCCGCGGTCGAGCCGGTACCCCCTCGCGTCGTTGAGCGGGTCCTCTCCGTGGAAGTCCCATCCCGTCGAGGCGCCGGTCCTGCGCCCGTAAGCCTCGACCAGGTCGGCCGAGAGGGCGATCGGGCTCGCTCCCGGCTCGCTCGGCTCGAGAATGCCGAATTCGGTTTCCATTCCCACGATTCTGCGCACAGTCATGAGATCAGCCCTCTCATCAGATCAGCCCTCCGGATTTGGCGGGGTCGAATTCGCGAAGAGGGCGGCCGCCGTCTTCGACGGCCCCCGCGGACTCGCCTCGCGCGAGCCTTTCGTCGGCAGCCCCCGCCCTTTCATCCGTTTCCTCGGCGTCGCCCCGCGCCCCGCCGACCCGGCCGGGAGCTCCGCCGAAAAGGGGCCGGACGTCGACGATGCGCTCGCCGCGTCCGCGGGCGTTGACCCGCGCCCATTCCTCGGGGTTGACCGCCGTGGCGACGTCTTCGCCCGCGAGCGCCTCTTCGCGCACGGCTGCGCGGACGTGTTCGACGTCGATGCCCCGCGTCCCCGTGGCGAGGAAGTCCTTGATGGCCAGCTTTTTCGCCCGGTCGACGACGGCCGCGAGGAGCGCGCCGGAGACCATGTCGGACACGTAGAGCACCTCGCGCGCCCCGCTCGAGTACGCAAGCTCGACGTACTCGTTTTTCGGGACGCGGGCGAAAAGCTCATCGACGGCGGCCTCCCGCAGCGCCCGCGCGGCGTTCTCCCTGCCGCCTTCGGCCTCGACGGCCTCGGCCCGCAAAGGCAGATCCGCCGTCAGATACTTTGAGAGAATGTCGAGGCTCCCCTCGCGCGTCGGCCTCTCGATGCGGATCTTCACGTCGAGGCGGCCCGGGCGCAGTATCGCCGGATCGATCATGTCCTCTCGGTTGGAGGCGCCGACGACGATGACGTTGTGCAGCGCCTCGACCCCGTCTATCTCGGCCAGAAGCTGGGGGACCACGGTCGTTTCGACGTCGGAGGAGATCCCTGACCCGCGCGTGCGGAAGAGCGCTTCCATCTCGTCGAAGAAGATGACGACGGGTATGCCCGCGGCGGCGCGGTCGCGCGCGCGGGAGAAAATGTCGCGAATCTGCCGCTCCGTCTCCCCCACGTATTTGTCCAGCAGCTGCGGGCCCTTGATGTTGAGGAAGTAGCTGCGGGCCCGCTCGCCTCCCTTTTTCACCGCGATGCTCGCCGCCAGCGAGGTGGCCACCGCTTTAGCGATGAGGGTCTTGCCGCATCCGGGGGGCCCGTAGAGCAGAACCCCTTTGGGCGGTTTGAGCCCGTGCTCCCGGTAGAGCTCGGGCTGTTCGAAGGGAAGCTCGACGGTGTCCTTGATCTGTTGGATCTGCGGGCCGAGGCCTCCGATGTCCGCGTAGGAGACGTCCGGGACCTCTTCGAGAAGCAGGTGCTCGACGTCGGGGCGCTCGACGACGTCCAGCACGATGCCGTTGCGCATGTCGGCGACCGCGGTGTCCCCCACGCGCAGCGTTCCGGGCTCTATCTTGCCCGAGACGTGCATGATCCGGTGCTCGTCTTGGTGGACGCGCACGAGGGCCCGGCGCTCGTCCACGAGCATCTCGATGCCGACGATCGTTCCGGTTTCCTCGTAGCCCGCGGCCTCGACCGCCACGAGGGATTCGTTGAGCCGAACCTCCTGGCCGACGGCAAGGCTCTCGGCCCTCAGCGAGGCGGCCGCGGCGAGGTTCATTTTTCGCCCGCCTACATAGGCGTCGATGGATCCGTCGTCGGCGTGCGCCTCGAGGAAAGTGGCGAAGGATGCGGGAGGGCGGGACAGGGAGTCAACCTGCGCTCCCAACTCCTCGATGCGGGTGCGCGCGGCTGTCAGAGACTGAGCCAGGCGCTCGTTTTTCTCTTCCAAGGAGACGACCTGCTGGCGAAGCTCATAGAGCTGGTTGTGGCTGGGGACGGTCATGGGTGCCTTTCGTTCTTACCCGTCAATGGTATTCGCCTAGGACTGAAGCCACGGCATCGTGAGTCACTCCGACGCCTCCGGCCCCCCGCCGTCTTGCCTTCGGGCCTTCGCCCTGGCCCGTTCTTCAAGCTCTGCCTCGATCTTCTCTTTCAGCGCTCTGCCGTGGCGTCCTGCCTCGGATCGCCC
>NZ_DBHHEV010000071.1:0-7456 GCF_057238965.1 Peptidiphaga sp. | reverse complement strand
CTGTCTCTTCGACGTCGGCCCTGTGGGCGACGTCGCGGCGCACCTTGCGAAGCTTGCGTTCGGAAATTGTGCGCTCAGCGTATTCGGCCTCCCACGCGGGCGCCTCGGAGTACGCGGCCTTGGCGGGCCTGCGCGTCGGCTGCAGCGGTTCGACGCCGGGCGCCAGCCTCCGGGCCAGGGCGAGGAAGCCCGTGTGCGCCACCATCCGGTGGTCGGGCCTGACGGCGAGCCCCTCCAGATGCCAGGTCCGCACGAGGGTCTCCGAGGCGGAAGGCTCCGTGAACAGTCCGCTTGCCCGCAGTTCTTCGACGAATCGGGAAAGCTGGGTGGTCGTGGCGACGTAGGCGAGGACGACGCCGCCGGGCCTGAGCGCGCGGGCCGCCGCCTCAACGAGGTCCCACGGGGCCAACATGTCCAGGATGACGTGGTCGAGCTCGCCCTCTTCGAGCCCTTCGAGGGCGTCGAGCGCCTCCCCCGTCCGAATCGTCCACGGCGGGCACTCCTCGCCGTACCACGAGCGAACGTTCGCCTCCGCTATTTCGGCGAATTCCGGGCGGCGCTCGGCCGAGAGGACGTGGCCGCCCGGCCCCGCTGCGGCCAGAAGGGACAGGGTCAGCGCGCCAGACCCAAGGCCCGCCTCGAAAACGCGGGCGCCGGGGAAGACGTCGGCGGCATGGACGATCTGGGCGGCGTCCTTGGGGTAGACGACCGTCGCTCCCCGCGGCATCGACAGCACGTAGTCGGAGACGAGCGGGCGGAGCGCCAGGAAACGCCTGCCTTCTTCGGTCTCGACGACGGTTCCCTCCTCGCGGCCGATGAGCTCGCTGTGGCGGAACGAGCCCCTGGTCGATTGGAAGTAGCCGTCGCCGGTGAGGGAGATCGTGTACTGGCGACCTTTCGGGTCGGTTAGCTGCACGCGTTCGCCCGCTTTGAACGGGCCGCGGCGGCGCGAGGAAGTCGGTCCGGTCATGGTCTCAGATTCTAGCGAGCCGAATGCGTCGGAGGGCCGATGTACGGTTGTGACATGAGCAGACATGCGGCCCTTTCCCCTTCGCGGGCGAAAGACTTCAAGCAGTGCCCCCTGATGTTTCGGTTCCGGACGGTCGACAGGCTCCCCGAGCCGCCGTCCCTCGAGGCGCTTCGAGGCACCCTCGTGCATTCGGTTCTGGAGCATCTTTATGACAAGCCCGCGGCCGCCCGCACGGAGGAGGCGGCCCAGGGGCTTCTCCTTCCCCGCTGGAACGCGCATTTGGACTCCAAACCGCGCGATCGCGATCTATTCGAGGGGCCCGCGCATCTCGAGACGTGGCTCGGCAGCGCGCGCACGCTCATTGGCAACTACTTCCGCATGGAGAATCCGACGTTCATAGAGCCCGCGGCGCGCGAGCAATTCGTCAACGCGCGCCTCGCCTCCGGCTTGGCCGTGCGCGGCATAGTCGATCGAATCGACGAGGCGCCCGACGGCGCGCTTCGCATCGTCGACTACAAAACGGGAAAGTCCCCCGGCCCCAGATTCCAAGGCGAGGCGCTTTTTCAAATGCGCTTCTATACAGCGGCCATCGCCCTGTCACGGGGGAGGCTCGCCAGACGCACGCAGATCATCTACCTCAAGGACGGGCGGACGCTGACCTACGATCCGGTCCCCGACGACGTCGACGCCGTCGTCTTCGAGCTTGACTCCATATGGAACGCGATAGAGGAGCGCCTTGACGCGGCCGATTTCGAGCACAAGCCGTCCCGGCTGTGCGACTGGTGCCATTTCCAGGAGCACTGCCCCGCTTTCGGCGGCGCTGCCCCCGCCATGAGCGAGGAAGGCGCGGCGGCCCTCCGCACGGCGAAAGGGCCGGCTCCAGCAGAGCCTTCCGACGAATGGCGGCCTGCCGCCGACCGGCGCCCGCGGGGAGGGCCTCGAAACAGCGGATGACGGGTAGCTGTTCGCGAGATCCGTTTGCCGCGAACGGCTGACAGGCCGCCCGTCGCGCCGCCTCTCCAGGCCGCTTTCAGGTTCGAGCGCCGTGAGCGCCGTCCGCATAAGGGTCGCCCTGCGGGCGTTCTCCGCCCATGAAGCGCCGCAGAGCGGCCTCGTCGACCGATTCGAGGGAGTCGATCTTGACGAGGCCCGGAGCGGGCGGCACATCGACCATGTAAGGCACGTGGACCACGCGCGCCCGCGCGGCCATCCCCGACCGCACCCCGAAGATCGAATCTTCGATCACGAGCGAGGAAGAGGGATCCGCCCCGGCGAGCTCCGCGGCGCGCAGGTAGGGCGCGGGATCGGGCTTGCCGGGAAGGCCGTGGTCCCCCGCGACGATCGTCGTGAGGGAGCCGGGCGGCGCATCCTTCACCACGATGCGGGCAAACCGCTCGTAGGAAGACGTGACGAGCGCCGTCGGGATCCCCAAATCCACCGTGAGGGAGAGAAGCTCGTAAGCGCCCGGCCGCCAGGGCACTTTCGAGGCCTCTCCGATCTCGCACACCCGGGAGACGAGCCTGCGGCCCAGCTCTTGCGGGCTTATCGGCAGCTCGAAGTCCGCCACGATCTTGGACGTCGCATACTCCAGCGAACTTCCGACGATCTGCGCCACGTACTCCTTGGACCACGTGGCGCCCAGGTCGCCCATGATCTCCGTTTCCGCCTGGTACCACCAGTCTTCGGAGTTGGCGAGCGTGCCGTCCATGTCGAGCAGGACGGCACGCGGAAGGCCGCGGGCGGCGGAATCGGAAGGCATGTTCACCTCGATCTGGAAGAGACGGCCTTGTGTGAGAAGGCCTTTTGAAAAACAGCCCGTCAGTAGGCGTAGACGACGCCGCCGACCAGGAGGCCCACCACGACGATCGCGAGGACGATTCGGTAGACGACGAACGGCATGTAGGACCGCGTGGAGATGAGCTTGAGGAACCACACGATCACGGCGTATCCGACGACGAATGAGACGATCGTCGCCAAAATGGTCGGCCCAGCGGCAAGCGAGGCGGTGTCGAAGTTCTTGGCGAGCTGGAAGAAGCCCGAAAGGACGACTGCCGGGATGGCCAGGAGGAAAGAGACCCGAGCGGCCGCCTCCCTCGTGTACCCGAGAAGGAGGCCGACGGTGATCGTCCCGCCCGAGCGAGAGACTCCCGGAATGAGGGCCATGGCCTGGCCGAATCCCACGAGGACGCCGTCGCCCAGCGTCATCTCGTCAAGATGCTTCGTGTGCGCGGACCTGCGGTCGGCCCACCCCAGGATGACGGCGAAGAGGGCCAAGACGACGGCGACGATGTAGAGATTGCGAAGCTTGGTTTCAATGGCGTCTTGGAAAAGCAGCCCGAGCACGCCGATAGGAATCGTGCCGAAGATGACGATCCACCCCATGCGCGCGTCGGGATCGGAGGAGGGAAGGCGATTTCTGCCGGCAAGGGGAAGAGAGCGGAACCAGCGGGAGATGATCCGGCCGATGTCTTTGGCGAAGTACGTGATGACGGCGGCCTCGGTTCCCAGCTGTATGACGGCGGTGAAGGCGGCTCCGGGATCGCCCCATCCGAACAGGTCGCCGAAGATTCGAATGTGCGCTGAGGAGCTGATTGGCAGGAACTCCGTGAGCCCTTGGACTATGCCCAAAACGAGTGCTTCAAAATATCCCATCGGGCCAGCTTACTGGCCCGGGCTGGGAGGTTCACACTGCGGGCTAAGCTAGGCTGGTCTCTATGAGAGAACGCACAGTGGGCGCCAGCGGCCTCGTCGTGGGGGCGGTCGGGCTCGGCACACTCACCTGGGGCCGCGATACCGACGTCAAGGAGGCCAAGGGCCAGCTGGAGACGATTCTCGATTCCGGTGGAAATCTCATCGACACCTCGCCCGCCTTCGGCCAGGGCGCGGCGGAGTCTTGCGTCGGCGAGCTTCTCGACGCCGTCGTGGATCGCGAGTCCGTCGTGCTGTGCACGCGCGCCGGATTCGTTCCAGGCCCGAACGGGCTTCGATTCGGCGCGGGACGAGGGCCCATTCTTGACTCGGTGCGGGCTTCGCTCGAACGCCTCAACACGAGCTACATCGACCTCCTGCTCGTCGCCTGCCCCGATCCATTGGCGCCCGACGAGGAAACCGCCTCGGCTCTCGGATGGCTCATCGACCGCGGAATCGTCAGGTACATCGGGGTTCAGGAGTACTCGTCGTGGCGCGCCGCAATCCTGACCGAGAGGCTCCGGGCGGCCGGGCTTCCTCTCATCACGGCGGTCGAGCGGGAGTATTCCCTCGTCTGCCGCGACGTCGAGGCCGAGATCGTCCCCATGGCCTCCCACACGGGGATGGGCCTCTTCGCCTCTTCTCCGCTCGGCCGCGGAGTGCTCACCGGGAAATACCGCCATTCGATCCCGCCAACATCGCGCGCCGCCTCCGAGCACCTCGCCGCCTTCGTCGAGCCGTACCTCGACGAGAGGGCCCGCCGAATAGTCGAAGCGGTGGCGAAGGCTGCCGACGGCCTCGGGCGCACGCCCGCCGACGTCGCACTTTCATGGGTCGTCGGCCGACCGGGCGTCACCGCCGCGATCGTGGGCGCGAGGACCGCGGCCCAGCTTCAGGCGACGGTCTCGCGATGCAAGCCGCTCCCCGAGCTCGTTTCCGAGGCTCTGGCGGACATCAGCGACTAGCCGGCCGGGGCGGGCCTTAACCGCCGGAGCCGTCCTCCGGATCCTCCTCGTAGTCGCCGTCGTCAAAGTCGGCGTCGTCGAGGCCTTCCTCGTCTTCAAGCGTGTCGTCGTCTATTTCCTCGTCGTCCTCGAGGTCGTCTTCGTCTTCAAGGTCGTCGTCGAAATCCTCGTCCTCTTCTAGGTCGTCGTCTAGATCGGCGTCGTCCTCGTCGTCCAGATCGAAGTCGTCGTAATCGTCGTCGAAATCCTCGTCGTAATCATCGTCGTCGCCGTATACGTCCAAGGGTGCCTCGACTCCATACCCGGTGAAAACGACGTCGTCGTAGACGATGTAGGCATCGGCGAGAGCGTCGGCAGCCTCCGCGACGCTGGGCGCACTCGGGTCCTGTGCGGTCGAAGCGGCGAGATGAAAGGCTTCTAACGCGCCGATCAGTCGATCGAGGGCAGAACGCGGGTTCATAGACATGCACTAAGGGTAACCCGAGAAAGGCGATCTACGCCACACCATGAAATTTTCAACGTTTTAATTCGTTTTCCGTAATCTCCGCTTTGCGCAGCCTTCGAAGCCTTCATCCTGCAAAGTTTCCGACGTCGCTGCCGGACTTCGGGCCGTGACGGCCCGCCAAGGTTCAAATCTGAGCGCTTCGCCCGATTTCCAGCCGTGCGAAAGCGGCTCTGACAGCCTTTGGCCGCAGACGGCTCAGCTCGCAGGCAGTTGCCAGTGACTCAGCTCGCTATCAGGGGTAGAGTGAGCGGTGTGGACTTCTGTACACAAGTCCATGTGTCGATGAGTTGCAGCCTGAAGAGTCGGTTCGAGAATAAAGGAGTCAGTTCGAGAATAAATTGGAAAACCCATTTCAAGAATAAAATTGAATTCATTTCAAAATTGAATTGGGATTGATTTCAGCGATTGACTTCCGGATCGCCTTAAGGAGGCAGGCAAACTCATACCAGACAAAGAGAACACGTATCGCGCGAAGGGAGCGGACATGATACGCAGTAGAAAGTGGAGGGCGCGCCTGGGCCTTGTCTCGGCGGTGGCCGTCATAGGCGCGGGGGCTTTGGCTCCGCAGGCGGCCCATGCCGAGGGCACGCCCAAGCCGCCCGGCCCCAGCGGCGCCCAACAAGACGACGGCGCTCAAAAGCAGGCCGGCGGAACCACACGACAGAAGAACAAAGACGAGATTCGGCAGAGGCTTCAGACATTGAAGAGCAGGGCGCACGCCTCCCCCGGGTTCGCCGGCAAGTGGTTCGTCCAATTCTCTGAAAAACCCACCATCAAAGGCGGGTCGGCCAAGACGATCACGGCCCAGCAGAAAACCTTCAGCTCAACAGCCCCGAAGAACGTCAAAGTCACCGACTCCTACTCGAAAGTCTGGAACGGGGTCGCCGTCAAAGCCGAAGACAAAGACCTGGACAAGATACTCCAAGCCAAAAACGTCAAAGCCGTCTTCCCCGTCCTGACCGTCCAGCAACCGGAAGAGCCCGCCCAGAAGCCCGAACAGAAGGACGGCGTCAAACCCGCCCTTTTCACGGCGGGAGACCTCACGGGCGTCCCTTACGCCCGCAAAGAACTGGGGTTGACGGGCAAGGGGGTCAAGATCGGGATCATCGACACCGGCATCGACATCGACCATCCCGCCTTCGGCGGATCGGGCGTGCCCGGATCGGCGGCCTTCCCCACGTCCAAGGTCGTCGCCGGATACGACTTCGTCGGAGACGAATACAACGATGACAAGAGTTCCGGCGCCTACAACCCCAATCCGAAACCCGACCCGGTTCCCAACGACTGCAACAATCACGGAACTCACGTGGCCAGTATCGCCGCCGGAAACGACAAGGCGAGGAAGCTCCGGGGCGTCGCCCCCGACGCCAAGCTCGGCGTCTACCGAGTCTTCGGATGTGACGGCGGAACCGGAAACGACGTCATACTCGCGGCGATGGAGCGCGCAACCAAAGACGGCATGGACGTGGTCAACATGTCCTTGGGCGGCGACTTCGCATCGTGGCCCAATTATCCGACGGCCGCCGCCGCCGACGCGATGGCCGACTCGGGCATCGTCGTCACAGCCGCGGCGGGAAACGCGCGCATTAAGGGAATCTTCGCCAACGGCGCCCCTTCCGTAGCGCGCAAGGCGATCAGCGTCGGCTCGGTTGACAATACCCATACGCGTTCCTTTACTTTCAAGGGCCCCGACGGAAAACTTGTCTCCTACACCGCTTTACAGGGAAGCCCGGAAGCGCCCACCTCCGGAAAACTGGAGCTCGCAGTTTACCCCGACGGGAAGAAGACCGGCGCCGTCGACCTTCCCGGCACGCCCTTTAAAGGCAAAGCCGTTCTCGTCGCACGCGGAGACACCAAGTTCCACGAAAAGGCTTTGGCTGCCCAGAACGACGGCGCAGCAGCAGTGATCATCTACAACAATGAAGAGGGAACCCTTGGGGCAGAAGCCAAAGGCGAACCCGCCATTCGGATTCCAACGGTCGGCGTCACTCAAGCCGAAGGCGCGAAGCTCGAGGCGGCTGCGGCGGCGGGTTCGGCCTCGATCGAATGGACGCGCGAGGAGGTTGTGAGCGCGGATTCCAACGGAGGCGCGCTTTCCGATTCCTCGTCTTTCGGTTTGGCGGCGGATCTGACGGTCAAGCCGGACGTCCTCGCCCCGGGAGGCAATATCTACGCCGCGATCCCGATCAAAAAGCAAGGCGAACGGGGATACGCAAGCTATTCCGGCACGTCGATGGCCTCTCCGCACGCGGCCGGCGCCGCGGCGCTGCTGTTGCAGTCGAATACGGCGCTGAATCCCGGCGACGTCCGCACAGTCCTGCAAAACAC
>NZ_DBHHEV010000070.1:12170-12695 GCF_057238965.1 Peptidiphaga sp. | reverse complement strand
GTTGTCATGACGCGCCCCCGCGGGTATCGGAAGGGGCCGGTCAGGGCACCCGCCGCGATTTACCAGAAGATTTTTAAGAAGTATCCCGCCGTTGTCGAGGCGATATTGAGGCGTCCTGAGCGCTACAACGCCACCCTCGACGAATTGGAACAGCTCCAGGCCGAGGGGAAAGCCTACCTTTATTATCCCGAGACCATGCCGGTGTCCAACGGCGAGCGCAATGCCGTGCGCATCCAGGCGGCCTACGAAGAGGGCATGCAGCAGGCGCGGCGAGACCTTCCTGCGATCAAGGAGTTCCTCGCCGGCTGATTGGGCCTGGCTGATTGAACCTGGCCAGTCGCCGATTGCGCTCTATCCGGCGGGGCCGGGCACGGCGGCACGCTAACCGGCTGAATGGCGGTTCGCTAACCGGCTGAGCGGCGGCCGCGCTCTGGGCCGCCCGGTTCGCGGCCTTGCGCCTGCGGCGTCGGCCTGACAATCCGCTTGTCCGACGTCGAACCGTCGAACCGAAGGCCGTGTCCGTCA
>NZ_DBHHEV010000070.1:0-12160 GCF_057238965.1 Peptidiphaga sp. | reverse complement strand
CGTCAAGCATCCGATCGTCGAGCATCCGACCGCCCTTCTTGAGACTCCGGCCGTCCGCTCCAGCGTCCCCGTCAGCCAGCTTGCCGTCTCGATCAGCCAGCTTGCCGTCTCGATCAGCCAGCTTGCCGTCTCGATCAGCCAGCTTGTCGGCCGCATCGAGCAGCTTGCCGGCCCCGTCAACAAACTTGGGGGCCCTGTCATCTAGCTCGCCGGCATCTAGCTCGCCGTCTCGAACGTCCAGCTTGCCGTCGCTGCTGTTAGGCCTAGGCTCACGGCCGTTCAATCGGACGGCTTTGGCATCGGTCCAATCGCCTAGGCGAAGGGCGTCGCCTGAATCCTGCACATCCTCGGAATCGACCTGCTCGAAGGGACGCATCTTTCCTACGCCGTTTCCGTACACGAGGCATGCGCACACCGCGACGATCGCGACTTCGATGACGGCTATGGCCCCCGCAGGGCGCAAAAGCGCAAGAAGGACGCCTACGCCAAGCATCGTCAGGCAGGCGAAATTCAACCCTTCTGGACGCACCTTCCTCTTCACGAAAACGAACCACAAGGCAATCAGGCACAGCGCCGGCCCCCATCCCAAGAGCAGACCGGCGGAGGCAGAGATCCTCTCACGCGGCTGGCCGACCGCCACTTCCATCCCGACGGTGAACGCCACGATGCCAGCGGCGAGCATTTGCTGCCCCTCGGCGACGAGGAGGCCCAGTCCGATGCCGTTGGCCGAAGGGCCGGAATCGCCGGAGACCAAACCGTCGATGACGGCGGTCCGCCAGAAATAGATGTACCACAGGCAGACGATCGCGGTCAGGGACAGGAGGCCGACGGCGACGCTCAGCGGCTCGTCAATGTGACGCTTCATCGCATTGCCGACGGCTACGAAGCCCGAGGCCAGGCAGACGATGAAGAAGAGGCGGCAGCGCCTGACTTGATGCCCTAGATCGAAAGGCACGCGAGAAAGCTCGCTCCGGTCGAACCTCGGGAGGGGATGCTGGGTCCACCGTCCAGCCAGGTCGATCAGCGCGGCCGCAAGCCATAGCCAGAGCCGCCGGTCTGGGCTCGCGAAGCATCCCGCAACCCACAGAAGCGAGGAAAAGCCAAGCCAAATCGCCACGGCCGTCCGCTGCCTGCGAAGCGCCTCGTAGACGTCCATGCGCCTGGCGACGAATGTCCTGCCGAACTGGAGGACAAGCATGGGAACCACGAACATCCAAGGGGAGCCGCCGAAAGCCCCGCCGATCGCCGTGTTCATGACGAGGCTCACGAGCATGGCGGCGACGACGACGGGATAGACGGCGCGCGACCGGATGAGAACGGTGGTCGAATCGTAAACGGTCAGGGACCACACGCAGAAAACGGCGAGGAGCAGAACGAGGGTTTCAAGCACTCCGCGCCAGTCGAGGTTCTTCAAAAGATGCTCGGACAGCTGCGCCAGCGCGAATACATAGACGAGATCGAAAAGCAGCTCGAGGGTGGTGACCTCTTGTTTTCTGCCCGGGTGGACGTCAAGGCGCCGTCCGGTGCCCGCTATCGATTCCGACACTGCTGTCTCCCTTTCATCACGTGCGCCAGCGAAGCATGGATGCCTGCGCCGTCGATGCTACACGTTGGCAGAGGGGGCGCGCGACGCCGCCGTCGGCCCCGAACAGCTTGAACAAAACGTCGCCCTCTCCCCCAACAGAACATCGCCCTCCCCTCCAAAACAGAGAGGCGGCGGTCAGCCCATCGTCGCCCTGCCGTCGCCGGAGATCGGCAATGCGGGCCCGAGGAACCTCGGCTCGGGCTTGTAGATGCTCTTCCCGAGATCCTTGACCCGGGCGACCCATTCGCGCATGTCGCGTTTGAGCTGGCCCGAGTAGTTGTTTCCGTTGGCCGCGACACCCCAGACTTTCAGCCCCAAGGCGTCGCCCGTGTATATCGCGCGCGCCAGATGATAGCGCTGAGTGACGACGATCATCCGCTTGACCTTGAACACGTCGCGGGCGCGGTACATGGACTCGTAGGTCGAAAAGCCAGCGTGGTCTTCGAAGATGTCTTGGGGAGGGACGCCTTTGGCCTGCAGCCATTCGCGCATGACCTTGACTTCGTTGTATGCGACGGTTGCGTTGTCCCCCGAGACCAAAATCTTCGACGCGGCCTTCTTGCGATACAGCTCCAGCCCGCGCTCGAGCCTCTTGAGAAGCATGGGGCTCGGTTTGCGGTTCGCGCGGACCGAGGCCCCGAGAATGAGAATGCAGTCGGCTTTCGCGTCCGAAGGCACCGAATTGACGGTCACGACGGAGTCGTTGGTCGACGTCGTCACGTAGAGGTTGAGGCAGGTGAAGACGAGGGCTCCCGTGACGATTACGGCCATGCACACTTTCACAATTCTCTTCACTAAGCTCTTCTTTCGTGGCGCGGACGCCTTGTCGCCCGGCCCGGTTGAGTTCCCGGTTGTATCCGATGAGTTCTCAAGTATATCTGTAGAATCCGCGTTTTCGGGGAGGCTGCGGGCGAAAGGCTCCGAAACCGAGCCGAGTCCGTGTCCGGCGGCCGTCGCAGCGGGGAGACCGCCCGCAGGCGACGAATCGGCGACGCGACGGCGACCGGTTCCCAAGCCCATCACCGCAGTGTCCAGCCGATCGTCGGCGGAAGGGCGGAAATCGAAAGATGCTCCGTCGCCGCCGAGTTCGAGCCTCTCACCAGACTCCGCGTTCTCGCCGGACTCTATGTTCTCGCCGTGGAGATCGTCGATGCCCTGCGGCCCGCACAGACCATCGGCTCCGCTCAAGACGGCATCCAAATCGTCGCCGCTCTGCCCGGGGGCGCCCGCGCGCCAATCGGCGGCACCGGCCGTCAAGGGAGCTGTATCAGCCAAAGGGGGCGTCGCGCCGGCCGGCGCAGGGGACGGAGGGGCATGGGAGTGCTTGCCTCTGGGGCCTCTGCGGGCAGAGATTCGAGCGGTGTTCCCGGCGTCGCCGAAAAGCTCGGACGCCGCCCTCGACGGCTCACGCGAATCAGCCGCCCGTCCGCGAGACGATCTCGCGTTCCCGTTGGAGTTGTCCATCTCGCCTCCCCGGTCGATTTGCCTGGTCTCCCTTCAAACATACAGGCAGAATCTGCGTCTTGCCGACGATTTTCATCACAGGCCCGCCGCAGGCGAGACAGGCTGAAGCATCGCTTCGACCGAAGCGAAATCACTAGGAACCAAGCGAGGTTAAAAACAGCTTCCGTCGCATAGCAACAGCATTCTTCTCAATCCAATCGAGTTCGCGAGCGACGTCGGGATGGCGATCTCTCATGGCCTCAAGGTTGCCGAGAACGGCATTGACCGTCTCCTCGGCGAGCGACTCGAGATCGGCGCCGAACCCCGAACGCTCAAAGGCCCCCTCAGCCGGAGCCCCCGTCAGCCGAAACCCGCTCAGCCGGAGGCCCGTTCGGACGCCAGAATGCGCCTCGCTTCCTCGACCAGCGGCGTGACGGCTTCGCGGTCCGTATGGTCGTAGCCTTCGACGATGCCGTTGGCCACGGCCTCGGCCCATTCGCCGCGATGGCGATGCCTTTGAACCCGCTTGGAGAAAATCTTCAGAAGCGTCTTTTCCGGCCAATTCAGACCGTCGTAGGCGATGCCGCCTTCGAAGTAGAAGAAGGGGAATGTGCCGCGTGCGAGCTCCTCCTTCGTCAGGGTCGCCGCGGGCGAACGCCAGTCGCGGTCGGGATGCACGGGCGTGCCGCCGGTGGCGAAGACGATCACGCGACCGGTTCCGTACAGCCCGTCGCGCTTAATCTTTCGCCTGAAACCCTTGAATCCCCGGACGGCGCTCATCCGAACCCCCGCCCCGTAGACCACCAGGCGATACTCGGCTAAGTTCACGCCCTTGGCCTCCTCCCAGGAAAGAAGGTCGGCCTCAAGATCCTGGGCAATCCATTCCGCGTATGTGCGGCTGAATCCCGTGACGGTGTTGTATACGACGGCAATGCTCATTGTTTGTCTCCGCTTGTCGAGTCGAGGACGACGGCGCCGCCCCTCCCCCACTTTAGACTCGATGCGCGGGCTGCGCTCGCAGTGTCGCCAACCCGCCACGACGCGATTGGCGACAATTCGCCGTCTTGCCGCTGCCACGACATATTAAAAAAGAAAAGTGTCGCAAAAACAGAGCGAGGGGCGGGATGATTCCCGCCCCTCGCCGAGAGCCCCGCCTGGGCATGGGCTCAGTCGGGCCGTTCCGCCCGACCGGCTCTACCAGGCCGCACCAGACAAGGTCCGCCGCTCAGCGAGCCGCCTCGCCGTCGGTGTAATCCTTGTCGAGATTCGAGTTGTTCCACGCGAAGAGCTTGCGGATCTCCTGCCCGGTCTTCTCGATCGGATGGGCCATTCCCTTGGCTCGCAGCTCGAGGAACTCGGGGGCGCCGGCGTCCTGATCGTCGATGAAGCGCTTGGCGAAGGAGCCGTTTTGAATATCGGCCAGAACTTCCTTCATGTGGTCCTTGACGTCGGGGCGGATCACGCGCGGGCCGGAGACGTAGTCGCCGTACTCGGCCGTGTCGGAGCAAGACCAGCGCTGCTTCGTCAGGCCGCCCTCGTTGATGAGGTCCACGATGAGCTTCATCTCGTGGCACACCTCGAAGTAGGCCATCTCGGGCTGGTATCCCGCCTCGACGAGCGTTTCGAAGCCGTACTGGATGAGCTGGGAGACGCCGCCGCACAGAACGGCCTGCTCGCCGAACAGATCGGTCTCCGTCTCCTCCCGGAAGGTCGTCTTGATGACGCCCGCGCGGGCGGCGCCGATGGCTGCGGCGTACGACAGGGCGAGCTCGAAGGCCTGGCCGGAGGCGTCCTGCTCCACGCACACGAGGGAGGGAACGCCGCGCCCCTCCTCGAAAAGGCGGCGCACGGTGTGGCCCGGGCCCTTGGGGGCGACCATGCAGACGTCGTGGGTCGGCCCAGGCTTGATGTAGCCGTAGTGGACGTTGAAGCCGTGGGCGAAGAACACCGCGGCGTCCTCCTTGAGATTCGGCTCAATGTCGTTGGCCCAGATCGCCCGCTGAGACTGGTCGGGCGCCAGGATCATGACGACGTCGGCCTGGGCGACGGCGTCGGCGACGGATGCGACCTCCAGGCCCTGCTCCTCGGCCTTGGCGATCGACTTCGAACCCTCGCGGAGCCCGACAACCACCTCGACGCCCGAATCGCGCAGGTTCAGCGCATGGGCGTGGCCCTGCGATCCGTAGCCGATGATGGCTGCCTTCTTGGACTGGATCAGCGACAGGTCCGCATCGGCATCGTGGAAGATTTCAGCCACGTTTACTCTCCTTGATCGGTAATGAGCGACAGTTCGGAACTCCGGCCGGTTGCGCTCGCTCGCACGCCCCGGCGTTCCTGCGGCTTAGGCGGTCAATGGAATCGCGCCGTCGCCGTCAATTATCCTCCGAGTCAGTTCAATTCGGCGGCGACTCGTTCTGAGAGCGAACGCGCGCCCCTCGTGATGGCCACCGCGCCGGACTGGACTATCTCGCGTATTCCATATGGTTCGAGCGCCGTGAGGAAGGCTTCGACCTTCGCGTCGGATCCGGTCGCCTCGACGGTCACGGCGTCTGGGACGACGTCGACGACGTGGGCGCGGAAGAGATCGACGATCTGAAGCACATTGGCCCGCGACGAGTCGTTCGCCGAGACTTTGACGAGCAAGAGCTGGCGCTCGACGGCCGCGGCCGGATCCAGCTCGACGATCTTCAGGACGTTGATCAGCTTGTTCAGCTGCTTGGTCACCTGCTCGATCGGGAGCTCGGCGGCGTCCACCACGACGGTCATGCGGGAAATGCGCGGATCCTCGGTCTCGCCTACGGCGAGGGAATGGATGTTGAAGGCGCGGCGCGCAAAAAGGGCGGCGACGCGCGTGAGCACGCCTGGCTTGTTCTCGACCAGAACGGACAACGTGTGACGGGTACTCATGTTTCTCCTCCTCAGGCGGCGTTCGGGTCCGTGGTCGGCCGGAACGAGCGGGCGTAGATGATGTCGTCGTTGGAGACGCCCGCGGGCACCATCGGCCACACTTCGGCGTCGGGAGAGGTGATGAACTCCAAGAGGACCGGCCGATCGTCGATCTCCATCGCCTTGGCAAAGGCGGCGTCGATGTCGTCTCCCTCCTTCACGCTCCAGGCGGCGCAGTCATAGGCCTCGGCCAGCTTGACGAAGTTCGGGACGCGCACGGTGCCGTGGCCGGTGTTGAGATCGGTGTGCGAGTACCTTCCGCCGTAGAAAAGCGTCTGCCACTGGCGAACCATGCCGAGCGACGAATTGTTTATGACGCACACTTTGATGTTGATTCCCTCGATGCGGCAGGTGGCGAGTTCCTGATTGGTCATCTGGAAGGAGCCGTCGCCGTCGATCACCCACACCGTTTTGTTCGGGCAGCCCACTTTCGCACCCATGGCGGCGGGGACTCCGAATCCCATCGTGCCCGCGCCGGAAGACGTGATGAACTGCCTGGGGTGCTCGTGCCGGAGGAACTGGTTGGCCCACATTTGATGCTGGCCGACTCCGGTGACGTAGACGACGTCCTCCGAGCCCACCACGTGCGCCAACCGGGAGATGATGTGCTGGGGCTCGAGCAGCCCGTCGTCGACCTCTTCCCACCCGGGCGGGAACTTCTCGCGCAGCCCCTCGATGTGCTTCCACCACTCGGCGAGCGCCGGCTCTCCGTAGTGCAGCTGCGCCTGCCGCAGCTCGGAGATGAGCTCGCCCACGGTTTCCTTCAGGTCCCCGACGATCGGCACGTCCGCGAAACGGTTCTTTGAGATTTCAGCCGGGTCAATGTCGATGTGGACAACCTTCGCCGAGGGGGCGAAGCCCTCGACCAGGCCCGTGACCCGGTCGTCGAAGCGCGCGCCCAGCGCGACGATGAGATCGGACTCCTGGAGGGCCGCCACCGCGGGGACCGAGCCGTGCATTCCCGGCATTCCCAAATGATTCGGATGGGAATCGGGAACGGAGCCGCGCCCGGTCAGCGTGGTGACCGCGGGGAGGTTCCCAAGCTCAGAAAGCTCGACGATCGCCTCCGAGGCGCCCGAGCGAATGGCCCCGCCCCCGACGTACAGGACGGGTCGCGCGGCAGTGGCGATGAGCCGCGCGGCTTCGCGGACCTGGCGGGCGTTGGGTTTGACGACGGGGTGGTACCCGGGAAGATCCGTCTCCGGCGGCCACACGAAGTCCGCCTCTTCCACCTGCGCCGACTTGGTGACGTCGACGAGCACCGGGCCCGGCCTTCCCGTCGAAGCCAGATGGAACGCCTCGGCGATGCGCGCGGGGATCTCCTCGGCGCTCGTGACGAGGAAGGAATGCTTGGTCACCGGCATCGTTATACCCACGATGTCGGCCTCTTGAAAGGCGTCGGAGCCTATGGCGTTTGCCCCCACCTGGCCCGTGATGGCGACGATCGGCACCGAATCCATATGGGCGTCCAGAAGCGAGGTCACGAGATTCGTCGCCCCGGGGCCCGACGTCGCAATGCACACGCCCACCTTGCCGGTCGCCAAGGCGTAGCCCTCGGCCGCGTGGCCGGCGCCCTGCTCGTGGCGGACCAGGATGTGGCGAAGCCTGTCTGACTGAAAGATCGGGTCGTACGTGGGGAGGATCGCCCCTCCGGGCATGCCGAATACGACGTCGACGCCAAGCTCCTCGAGCGAGCGAACGATTGAACGTGCACCCGTGGATTTCTCCCGAATCGAACCTTGCGCCTTTTCGGCGTGGCTGGCGGCCACATCGGCCGGTGTCGGTTTGGCCATGGGCTCCTCCTTATGCGTCTTTTGCGTCGTTTTCGGTTGTCCGGCTTTGGCCGGGGGCCTTCGCCCGGCGCAAGCCGGGCAAGGGCATGAAAAAAGCCCCTCCGACGAGGGGCGCGCAGCACGAAACTAGCAAGCGTTGGCCACGCGCCCGTTTCGTACCGAAAGGATTTTCATAGATACGAGGTTAACTCGCATGTCGCCACAAACCAAGCCGCCGCGCTTTTGTCTCACATTTTGGATAACGGTATCAGGATGTGAAACCCCCTCCGAGGCGAAGTAGAGTTGAAGAGTGACCGAGAAACACCAACCCGAATCCCTTGCCGTGCACACGCGTTTGGCACATCAAACGCACGTCGTGCTCAGACTCGGACAGTACATGCTGGCTTCCGGAGCGTCCGCTTTTCGGGTGCAGGACGGCATGGAGCGCCTCGCCCGAGCCGTGGGCGTCGAAAGGCTCCACGTCCAAATGACGTACACGACCATCACGGCGACGGCCTGGGCAAACGGCACCTTCCGCACGGAGGTCGTCGAACAGCGAAACCTCGGGGTGAACGCCGACCGCATCGACCGTTTCAACGCGTACGTTCAGTCCTTGCCCGCCTCGCTCCTGGTCGAGGACGCCGTCAAGGACATCGAGGAGATTCACAGGCGCCCGGCACTCTATTCCATTCCCGTCTCCTCCGTCGCCTCCGGCCTGGCTTGCGCAGGCTTCGCCTTCCTCAACAAAGGCGGGCTCGTCGAATGCCTGGCCGTGCTCGTCGCGGCACTCGTCGGGCAGGCGGTTCGCAGGCTGCTTCTCAAACGCCACGTCAACCACTTCATGACGTGGATGGTCTGCGGCTTCGCCGCGTCGGGCCTCTACATGGCCATCGTCGGCTCCCTTCAGAGCACCGAAGTCATCGACGCGACGCATCAAGCGGGCATGGTCTCAGCCGTCCTCTTCCTGGTTCCCGGTTTCCCCCTCGTCACATCGATACTGGACCTCATACGCCAAGACTTCATCGCGGGCATCTCCCGCGGAACCTACGTCGTCATGCTGCTCATCGCGACGGCGGCGTCCGTCTGGGCCGTCTCGAGCATCTTCGACTGGTCGATCTCCACCACCCAGCCCGGCTACAGCCTCGAGCCGCTGCCGCTGGCCGCGGGGAGGGCACTGGCGACCTTCATCGCCGCCTACGGCTTCGCCATGCTGTTCAACGCACCCGCGCAGGCCTGCCTGCTCGCCGGGCTGAACGGCACGATCATCAACGTCGCCAGGCTCGTCGGCCAGGACGCCGACCTCAACCCCGTAGGCGCCGTCGGCATTGCCGCATTCTTCGCCGGCATCATCGCCCATGTCTTCTCTCGCCATTCCCGTTTTTCACGCGTCACCCTGTCGGTTCCGGCGGTCGTCGTCATGATTCCGGGAGTCCCGCTCTACCGCGCGATGACGGCTATGAGCGCCGGTCAAGACGTGCTGACGGCCCTCGAGTCGACGGTCACGCTGCTTTTGACGACGACGGCGATCGGCGTCGGCCTGGCGCTGGCCCGCGTGGTCACCGACCGCCACTGGCGGATGGAGGAGCCCCCAGAGGTCCCGACCTTGGGAGACTCAACCCCGACGATCCCCGAGCCTTTCCGCCACTGACCGCGCCGCGGCGAAGGATCGCGGCAGTTGCGACGGGCCCGGCAGCCGAGAAGAGCCTGGCTGCGGAGAATGCTTGGCGGCAGCCGGGGACGTCTGGCAGCCGCGGCAACTGGGCCCAAAACCAAAGGGCGGTCACAAAGTTCCGAGGATGTGCGCCAGCAGAATCTTCACGATCATCGCCACCGGATAGACGAGCGCGTATCCCAGCGCAACGCGCGGATCGGCCCCGGTTCTGCCGTTTGCAAAGGCTAGGACGGCCGGCTGGGTCTGCGCACCTCCGAGCAGGCCGGAAAGCTTCGTTCCGCCCATCTTGAACACGCCGCGCATGACGATGTAGAGCAAGGCGGCCACGATCGTCGTCGTGATGAAGCCCAAGATGAAAATCTTCCACCAGTGGCCTCCCGAGAACGCCTCGAGGATCTGGGTTCCGGCGTTGGTTCCGGCGCGCGCGAGGAACATGAGCAGCCCCAGCTCGGCCAGAACCGCATTCGAGGTGCTCGGCAAGGCGGTTATGAACGGCCCGATTCTGCCGACTTTTCCCATAATCAGGCCCACGATCAGAATGCCGGCGGCGTACCCCAGGGCGAAGTGGCCGCCGCCCGGGATCGGGAATTCGATTTCGCCGATGAAGTATCCGAGGGCCAGTCCCAGACCCAGCGTTACGGGATTGATGTCGCTCAGGCCCTTCGACGAGTCGCCGAGCCACTTCGAGATTTCTTTGAGTTTGAGGGTCGGGCCGACGACGCGCACGCGGTCGCCCAGCTCGACCATGAAGTTCGGCATGGCGAGCATGTCGGCGTCGCCTCTGCGAACTCGCGATATCTTGGCGCCCCATCGTTCTTCGAGCTCTTTGTCGAGTTCGGCCACCGTCTTTCCCGCGTGGCTGTGCTTGGACACCGTGATGCGCCGGAAATCAAGCATTCGGCGATCCGAGCGCAGCGAATGGCTCGATTTGTGCCCGAGGTGCTTGAGCGCGTCGTTGACGTTTTCGATCGTGCCGACGACCGTCACGAGGTCGTCTTTCTCGAGCACCTCGTTGTTGTCGGGGATCCAGATCAGCCCCTCTTCTCCCCGGCGCATGCGGGAAATCTCAATGGGACCGCCCAGTTCGGCCTCGATCTGCTGGATCGTGGGGCGGTCGTCGCGTTCGACGCGCACGTTGTAATGCGTGACGGGATCGGGCGTGTCGGTGTCTCCGGGGGCTTTGCGCAATGCCAGCTGCGCGGCGACGATCATGCCCAAAACCCCAAACAGATAGGAGACGGCGTACCCGACTGTCGCGAGCGACTCCTGCCCGGACGCCTCGCCCGCGGCGGCGAGCGCGGGGGTGTTCGTGATACCGCCGGCGAACGTTCCCGCTATGATTCCCGAGTCCATGGCGAAGACGTACCTGCCGACGAGGAAGGTGCAGGCGGCCGCGACGATGAGGATTCCCACCATAGCAGCGATCGGCTGCGCCGCGTGTTTAAGGGATTGGAAGAAGCTCCTGCCCGAACTGTTGCCGATGGCAAAGGCGAAGATGGCCAAGCCCAAAATGCCGACCTCTTGGGAGATGATCATCCCGCCCTTGTCCGCGTTGGCCGGAACGCCGAGGTGAACCCCGTAGGCCGAGACGGCGATGGCCAGGAAGAGCACCGCCGCGGCGCCCAGGCCGACCCCCTTTATCTTCCTTTCTCCCAGGTACATGCCAACACCCACCAGAAGGAAGGTGAAAAGGACGTGATGGTTTGCCAGGTACTCCAGAACGGTTTTCACGAACGGCCTCCGAGTGGTCGGTCACCTTGACGGGAACACCACCTATTGTGTTCCCTACAACACACGGAAGTCTGGGGCGGGAGTCCTAAAATCGCACATTTTCCCGCAGCAGGATGCGACATTCTCCCGTAAAGAGGCCTCGGCGATGAAACTCGGGGTCGGACTCAGGGAAGTCTGCGGACGGCCCCTTTGTCCGCGCTCGTGGCCATCGCAGCGTACGCCTGCAGGGCCTTGGAGACCTTTCTGTCGCGGGCGCTCGGCTTCCACGGAAGCGAGCCCTTGGCAGCGCGGCGCCGGGCGAGTTCGTCGTCGGAGACGTCGAGTTTGAGCGTTCGCGAGGGAATGTCGATGACGATCAAATCCCCCTCTTCGATCAGCCCGACGGCCCCGCCGGCCGCGGCCTCCGGCGAAATGTGGCCGATCGACAGCCCGGAGGTGCCGCCGGAGAAGCGCCCGTCGGTGATGAGCCCGCACGCCTTCCCCAGCCCCAGTCCCTTGAGGAACGTCGTCGGGTACAGCATCTCCTGCATGCCCGGGCGTCCCTTGGGGCCTTCGTAGAGGATGACGACGACGTCGCCCGGCTCGACGGCCTTGGACAATATGAGCTCGACGCCGGCCTCCTGCGACTCGACGACGCGGGCGCGGCCCTCGAAGTGGAAGAGCGACTCGTCCACGCCGGCGGTCTTGACGACGGCGCCGTCCTCGGCGATGTTGCCGAAGAGCACGGCCAGCCCGCCGTCCTTCGTATAGGCTTCCTCGACCGATCGGATGCATCCGGAGGCGGAGTCGGTGTCGAGGCTCTCCCACGTGGCGTCTTGCGAGAAGGGCTTAGTGGTGCGCACGCGCCCCGGCGCGGCTCTGAATCTGTCGAGCGCCTCCTCGCAGGGATCGCCGCTGCGGACGTCCCAGCGCTCGAGCCACGTATCCAGGTCGTCGGCGTGGACGGCGTGGACGTCGCGGCGAAGCAGCCCGGCGCGATCGAGCTCGCCGAGCAGCGCCGGGATGCCGCCT
>NZ_DBHHEV010000069.1:6494-12812 GCF_057238965.1 Peptidiphaga sp. | reverse complement strand
ATGGAACTTTCTAGAACGACCTTACTCGTCGCTGAGTTATGTTGAGGGGGATGGAGACGAAATCGAGGCTTTTATGAATGAGAATCACTTTGACGAGAAGTATTTCGATAGGGTTAGTCGGAATCTCCACGAGGGTTGCAACCTCGCGCGCGAGGATCGAAGGTTCTACATGACTGTATTGACCGTCGTTGCGGCCACGGCCTTCATCACCCTGCCCAAACCAAAGAGAAAGGAAAGGTCAAGGACCATACCTGCTGAAAGCGATCAACCGACAGGCTAGCCTCTGTCACTTTACCCTCAAGAAAACGTCGGTAACCCGATCAAGAATCCAAGTTACGGACCGCAAGCACAGCGTAGACGCGTAACCGGGCGAACCAAGCCATCAGTTTGAGTTGCCAACGCCTCGCAGGACAAGACAAATGACCTGTCCGGCGACGCGAGAACGGCTCGCAGCCTGTGCGCTGAAGACGGCAACTGAAAGTTCAAGATAATCGCTGTGGTTTCAACACAAGGATTACCGATACAGGCCGCAGCCACACCCCCTTCACCACAGCCAAACCTAGATTATCCACTCGGATACTTGGAGAAACCATGACAAAGAAAGCCTTCGTCACAGTCCGCGTCCTCATCGTCGCTTTCACCCTGTTCGTCCTCGGGTGGCTTTTCCTCAGCAGACCATCGATTAACCCTGGTTTTAGCGACTTTAAGTGTCAGCCAGTTGCATGGAACTATCTCGGAACGCCTTACGGAATGTACAGCTTCTTCGATATCGAGGATGGCGACATGATGGACGAATTTGCCGCTAAATACACTATTGACAACGAGAAGGACAGAGCGGAAGCTCGTCTTAATGTCACCGCCGCGTGCAATCTTGCACGCGAGGACCGCAGGCTCTACATGATCCTGCTGACCGTCGTCGCTGCCACGGCCTTCATCACCCTGCCCAAACCAAAACAAAAGCAGACAGCCTCGAAAGCGGAAGAGACAACATCCAAAGAAATAGAGCCAACGTCCAAAGGGCTCGCTGACGAAGAAAACAAGGAGAACTGACTAGACCGGATGGGCGCCGTACAGGCAGCACCGTCACCTCAGGCAGTTGCGGCCCAGCAGCACGCGGAGGTCGGAGAAAAGGCCTGCGCCGGGCTGGACGTAAAACTTTCTGTCCACTTGGACCACGCTCGTCGCGTGCGGCCTGTGGATATGCATGCGAACCGGCGCGCTTCCCGGATAGCTCGAGAGGACGCGGGCCAAGGACGCCATCTGCTCCGCCGTGCACATGCGCTCAGGCATCTGCAGCTCGACCGGCGAATCAGGAAGAAGATCCCCCGAGGGCAGCGTCATCTCCTGGGCCGAAAGCTGGACCGTTCCGTCGCGATCCTGCACCCGCACCTTGACGACGGCCACGGTGTCCGGCGTAAGCATCGTCGAAACCGTCTGATACGTGGCGGGGAAGAAGTTGATCTCCGCGCTGCCCGTCAGGTCCTCCAACATGATCGTCGCCCAGAGCTTGCCGTTCTTCTTCGACACCCTCGGCTGCACGGACGTGATCAGCCCCGCGAGGCTGACGAAGCCCTCCTGGACGCTCTCTTCGTTCATGAGCCTGACGATCGTCGTGTCGGCGGCGCGATCGAGAACATGCTCCATTCCCGACAACGGATGGTCCGAGACGTAAAGCCCCAGCATGTCGCGCTCATGGTCGAGCTTCACCTTCTTGTCCCACTCCGGGATGTCAGGCACGACGACGTCGATGCCCGCGCCGAGATCGACGTCGGCCCCTCCAAAAAGGTCGAATTGCCCGGCCGCTTCGTTCTTCTTCAGCGAGACGACGGCGTCGACCGCCTCTTCAACCTTCGCCAGAAGAGCCTTCCGCGAATACCCCATGGAATCGAACGCCCCCGCCTTGACGAGGCACTCGATGGCGCGCTTGTTGCACACCTGAAGGGGAACCTTGTCGAGGAAATCCTGGAACGACGTGAAGGCGCCCTTCTCACGCCGGGCGTCGAGGATGCCCTTGACGACGTTCGCACCCACGTTGCGCACCGCTGACAGGCCGAAACGGACCTGCTCGCCGACAGCGGAGAAGTCGGAATCGGAATCGTTGACGTCGGGAACGAGAACCGTGATGCCCATGCGTCGGCATTCGCCGAGGTAGAGGGCGAGCTTGTCCTTGTTGTCCTTCTTCGACGTCAAAAGCGCGGCCATGAACTCGACCGGGTAGTTGGCCTTGAGGAAGGCCGTCCAATAGGAGATGACGCCGTAGCAAGCCGAGTGGGATTTGTTGAAAGCGTACTGGGCGAAGGGAACGAGGATCTCCCACAGCCTGTCGACGCATTCTTTCGAATACCCGTTGGCGAGCATTCCGGCGGAAAATCCCTCGAACTGCTTTTGCAGCACGTCGAGCTTCTTCTTGCCCATGGCCTTGCGCAGCGTGTCGGCTTGGCCCATTGTGAAGCCTGCGCACACCCGCGCGATTTGCATGACCTGCTCTTGGTAGACGATCAGGCCGTAGGTCGGCGCCAGAATCTCGCGCAGCGGCTCCTCGAGTTCGGGGTGGATCGGGGCGATCTCTTGGAGCCCGTTTTTGCGCAGGGCGTAGTTCGTGTGCGAGTTCATTCCCATGGGGCCGGGGCGGTACAGCGCAGAGACGGCGGAGATGTCCTCGAACTCCGTGGGCCGCATCTGTTTGAGCAGCGCCCGCATGCCCGAGCCGTCAAGCTGGAAGACGCCGAGGGTGTCCGCCCGCTGGAGAAGCTCGAAGGTGGGTTGGTCGTCCAGCTCGATCTCCTCGATCGCCACCCGTTCCTTGCCGTTGTAGACGATGTTGTCGAGAGCGTCCTCGATCGTCGTCAGATTCGACAGCCCGAGGAAGTCCATCTTCAACACGCCCAGTTCCTCGCACAGAGGATATTCGAACTGGGTGATCGTGGCGCCGTCGGACGGGCGTTTCATGATCGGGATGACATCCATGAGCGGCTCGGAGCACATGAGCACGGCACAGGCGTGCACGCCCCACTGGCGCGTGAGGCCGGCCAGGCCCTGGGCCAAATCGAAGACCTTGGAGGCGTCCTGGTCGCCCGCCACAAGCTGGCGGAAATCACCCGCCTCGACGAACCTCTCGGCCTTTTCGTTGTGGATGTCAGCTAGCGCGATGTCCTTGCCCTGGACGGTCGGAGGGAGGGCTTTCGTCATCCGCTCCCCCATTTCGAACGGATAGCCGAGCACCCGCGCCGAATCCTTGAGCGCCTGCTTGGTTTTGATCGTTCCGAAAGTCACCACCTGGGAGACCTTCTCAGCCCCGTACTTCTTCTCGACGTACTCAATGACCTCCCCTCGCCTGCGCTCGTCGAAATCGACGTCGATGTCGGGCATCGAAACCCGTTCGGGATTGAGGAACCTCTCGAAGAGCAGGCCGTGGCGAATCGGGTCGAGCTCAGTGATCTGCAGGGCGTAGGCCACCATCGACCCGGCGCCGGAGCCGCGCCCAGGCCCCACTCTGATCCCGTTGCGCTTGGCCCACAGGATGTAATCGGAGACGACGAGGAAGTACCCGGGAAAGCCCATCTGCAAGATGACGCTCACCTCGTAGTCGGCGCGCTCGCGCACGTCGGCCGGAATCTTCTCGCCGAAGCGCACATGCAGGCCGCGATCGACCTCCTTGACGAACCACGAGGTGATGTCCTCGCCTTCGGGGACGGGAAAGACCGGCATGTAGTTCGCGCCCTCGTCGGCCGTGGTGAAGGAGACGTTGCAGCGTTCGGCGACAAGCAGGGTGTTCTCGCACGCCCCGGGAAGGTCGCCGAAAAGTTCGTGCATTTCCTCGGAGGTGCGCAAGTGGTAACCCGTGCCGTCGAAGGTGAAACGGTCCGGGTCCTGGAGCGTCGAACCGGAGTTGATGCACAGCATCGCGTCCTGGATGGGCGCGTCGCCTGCCTCGACGTAATGCGAGTCGTTCGTCGCGAGCAGAGGGGCGTCGATCTTTCGGGCGAGGTCGAGAAGCTCGTTGCGCACGCGCTTTTCGATGGCGTTGTCGTGGTCCATGACCTCGACGTAGTAGTTCTCTTTGCCGAACAGGTCCTGCATGCGTCCGGCCGCCTCGTAGGCTTCGTCGAACTGCCCGAGGCGCAGCCGGGTCTGGACTTCGCCGGAGGGGCACCCGGCCGTGGCGATGAGCCCCTCGTGGTACGTCTCCAGAAGGTCCATGTCCATCCGCGGCCATTTGCCCATCTGGCCTTCGAGCGAGGCGCGCGAGTCCATGCGGAAAAGGTTGTGAAGCCCTCTATTGTCATAGGCCAGAAGCGTCATGTGGGTGTAGGCGCCGCGTGCAGAGACGTCGTCGGCCCTCTGGCCCTCCTCGCCCCAGAGCACCCGGTCCGAGCCGAAACGGGAGGTTCCCGGCGTCATATACGCTTCGACGCCGATGATCGGCTTGACCCCCTGGGCCTTGCACTCTTTGTAAAACTCGTAGGCCCCGAAGCAATACCCGTGGTCCGTGATCGCCACGGCCTTCTGGTTCTGGGCCTTGGCCTGGGCCACGAGCTTCTTGATCTTCGCCGCCCCGTCGAGCATCGAATATTCGGTGTGGACGTGCAGATGCGCGAAGTCTTTGGCCATGGGCCCAGTCTACGCGGAGCGTCCGCCACTCGCCTCAGGACGCGGCCGCCTTCGCTAGGAGACGAGAATCGGCGGCCGAACGCGCTTGCGACAAAAGGGGTTCTCCAGGCGGAATCCGCCGTCCGAAGGCTCCGGCGGCACGATGCCCGGCAGCCGGGTTTCTCAACGGAAGACGCCCTCGCGCATCGCCTCGAGCGAGCTTCGCAGATCCTCCGGATACGGAGAGGCGAAGGCGACCCACTCCCCCGACGTCGGATGCTCGAATCCCAGGCGGACGGCGTGAAGCCATTGCCGCGCAAGGCCGAGCTTCGCCGAGAGCGTCGGATCTGCCCCGTACATGTCGTCGCCGACGCACGGATGCGACATCGCCGACATATGGACCCGAATCTGATGCGTCCGGCCCGTCTCCAGACGGACCTCCAGCAAGCTCGCGCCGGCCGTCGCTTCGAGGGCCTCGTAGTGGGTGACGCTCGGGCGCCCGTCGGCGCGCACGCCCATCTTCCACTGGCGCCGAGTGTCGCGGCCGATGGGGGCTTCGATCGTTCCCGACATCGGATCGGGATGGCCCTGCACCAGCGCATGGTAGACCTTCTCGACGGTCCGGTCTCGAAAGGCGCGCTTGAGCGCCGAGTAGGCGGCCTCCGATTTGGCGACCACCATGCAGCCGGTCGTTCCGACGTCCAGCCTGTGGACGATGCCCTTCCGCTCCTGGGGGCCATGCGTGGTAAGTTTTACGCCTTCGGCCATGAGGGTTCCAAGCACGTCCGGGCCCTCGAAGTTGAGCGAGGGATGGGCCGCCATGCCCGCGGGCTTGTCGACGACGACGACGTCCTCGTCCTCATAGAGCCTGACGATCCCCTCTGCCGAAGGCCGCGGCTCCAGCGACGGCGGGTCTGGGACAAGGATTTCCAGAACCGCCCCGGAGGGGACACGGTCGGATTTGGAAGCGACCGCCCCGTCTATCCATGCCTCGCCCTTCTGGACTGCCGCGGCGCAAACGCTCCGGGAAAGGCCGGTCATTCGGGAAAGGACAAAGTCGATCCTATCTCCGGCCAGCCCGTCGGGGACCGGGTAAAAGCGCCTTTCAGGCATGCCCGAGATTGTCCCGTCGAGCTGAGAGCCCAGCGTTTTCGCCCGACCCGTCGGGCTTTTCGGCGTCGGAAATCGCGTCCTCGCCCGCCCCGCCCGAGCTCAGACGCGCCGCAGCGCCGTCTTCGGCTGTGACCGCGACGCCTTCGCCCGGGCGCCTCGCCTCCGCAACGCCGTTAGCTTGGCCTTCACGGCCCTCCCCGGCATCGGCCTCGCCCGCTTGTTCGCCTCTGTGCCCTGGCTCCCCGTCAAAAGGCACGGAAAACCAAGAGAGAACGACGATGACGACGATCCCGAGAACGAGTGCGATATCCGCCACATTTCCGATAAACCAACGCCCGTAGGCGATGAAATCGACGACGTGGCCGCGGCCGAAGCCCGGCTGTCGAAAGAGCCTGTCAACGAGATTGCCCGCCGCTCCGCCCCATACGACCCCCAGCGTGATCGTCCATGGGCGCGACGACGTGCGCCTGATCCACAGCGGAAGGGCGAGGACCACCACCGCCGCGACGGCGGTGAAGATCCACGTGGAACCGGTGAGAAAGGAGAATGCCGCTCCGGGGTTGAAGTGCAGCTCAAAGCCCAGAAGGTCGCCGAAAAGGGGGCGGCGCGCGCCGT